>JALYYH010000093.1 GCA_030946665.1 Gemmatimonadota bacterium | reverse complement strand
ACCGCGCACGCTCCGACGTAGGTCGCGCCGGCTTCCGAGACGCGCTTCACCAGCGCTTCCAGGTCAGATGGATTGTCGGTGATTCCCGGGAGCACGGGCATGCAATTGATCCCCGCGTCTATTCCTGCTTCACGCAGCCGCGCCAATGCGCGAATACGCGATTCGGGCGTAGGCGACCTCGGTTCGATCCTTCTCGCGAGCTCGCGGTCCAGCGTGATGAGCGAGATGTGGATGGATAGATCCGAGTGCCGATTGATCCGCGAGAGCAGGTCGATGTCACGCGTAATGAGCGGACTCTTCGTGATGACCGTGACGGTCAGGCCCGGATGGTCGGCGAGAACTTCCAATATTCCACGAGTCACCCGGAATCGTCTTTCGGCGGGCTGGTAGGGATCCGTCGCAGTTCCGATCACGATCGTTTCGCCCCCGAGCAGCTTGAGGTGGCGATCGCTCCCGAACCGAAGGGTTCGACTCAGAACCTCGGGCGCATTGCCCTTGACGAAGATGTTGCGCTCGAACGCCAGCCAGGGCGGAAGCTTGTTGTAAGCGTCTCCCAGCTCATTGGTCATCTTTTCGTCGGTGGCCGCGCGCTCCATCACATAGCGGTGGGTGTACCGGGCGTAGCAGTAGGCGCACCCGAACGCGCACCCGATGTACGGGTTGATCGACCAGAACCCCATTCCGGTAGTATCAGGCCCATTGAGGACGCTCTTTGCCGGCGACGAGTAGTAGCGGATGTCCTTCTGCTCTCCGATTACCGGGAGCTGGCGGGAGAAGCGGTCGTATTCCGCTCCGAAGAGGCCGGGCTCTCTACACTTCACCTACCGAAGATACCCCGAAAACGGCAACTCGGCTAGGCCGGACTGACAACTGCAACTGAACGGGTGCGAGTTGTCAAAGGCGTAGACGCCAGGGATCAGTTCACGACGCCCTGACTTTCCTCAAAATCGAAACCCCGCCATCGCCCCGTCCCCGGTTGGCCGCAAGAAGAAGTGGGCGCAGCGAGGATCACGCGAAATGCGCCAGGCATGGATCGCCGAGACGCCGCCAAAGATGAGCGAGATTTGAGTCTTGGAGAGCGAGGAGGTGCGGGCCATGAAGCTGATGTCGCTCACGGATGCATTGCGGCCGATCGTGATGTAGAAAAGGGTCGTGCCGATTCCGCCGGCGAGAACGCCGCGCTCGATAGCGCCGCCGCGAGAGTGCGGGATGTCGAGGATGGCTTCATCGAGCAGCGCCTGCGTCGTGAGTCCCGCCGCTGAGAAGAGAAACTGCTTGTGCGGATGCAGTCGGCTATCTATGCCGGAAAAAACCGTCGGCCTTCCGTGATCGAGACCGATGTGGGGGCGAGCGCCGACCGCGTAGGAGAAAAGCATGTGCGCCGTCTCGTGGGCGAGGAGGCTGCCAGCGAAGCCGAAGGCGAAAAGGCGCCAGTAGTCGTCGGGGTGCGCATATGCCGAGGCTGCTTGCGCCGGCGTAGTCCGGGGGGTGGCGAGGGCAAACACAAAAGCCATCAGACCGAACAGTATCGCGCGCCAAAGTCTCAAACTTGCTATGTTGTTCGCCGAATATTCTGCTCGGAGCAAGTAATTGATGGCTGAGCGTCTATCGGACATTGCGATCCAGCGCGAGCTCGGAAATCTTCCGGGTTGGAGCCGACGCGGCGACGTGATCACCAAGACTTTTCAATTCCGGAATTTCCTGACCGGAATAAGCTTCGTGTCGGCGGTGGCCAAAGCTGCCGAAGCGGCCGACCACCACCCAGACATCGACATCCGCTATACGAAGATCATCTGCACGCTGAGCACTCACTCGGCCGGCGGCGTCACCCAGAAGGATCTCGACATGGCCGGGCAGATCGAGCGGGTCCAGGAAAGCCTGGGGTAGCGTCAGCGGTCAGCCGGCAGTTTCAGGACAGCTAGTTTCGCCGGCTTCCGGTAAGCCTGAGTATCGCCATGAACATGTTGAGCAGATCCAGATAGATCTGTACCGCCGCTCCGACGTATTCGTCGGGCCCGTAATAATTGCGCAGGCGCCAGGTGTCGAATACCAGCAGCCCACTGAACAGCAGGACCGTTACCGCTGCGAGCCAGAGACCTACCGCGGCGCTCTGGAAAAAGAAATTCAAGAGCATGGTGCCGATCAGCACCCACAGCCCCACCATGAGGAAGCTTCCCCAGGCGCTGAAATCTCGACGGCTGACGAAGGCATACAGCGTCAGTACCCCGAACGCGCCGATAGTCAGAACCGCGGCCTGCTGTATCACTCCGGGCTGGGTTCGTCCGTAATAGTACAGCGCCGGCGAGATCATCACGCCCATCACGAGATTGAAGAGGAACACGAGGCCGATGTTCATCGGGAACTCAGCTTTCTTTCTCGTCGCCAGAAGGAGCGGCGCCAGAGAGCAAAAGAAAGCAATGAACGGATGCCGGGCTACGGCAACCATCAGCTGAGGCTGGGACAATCCAAACGATGCGCCCACCATCGTCACAAGAACGCTGACGAGAACCAGAGAGTAGGTCCGGCGAACGAGCGTCGCCCTCTCCTCTCCGGTACGCACCAGCGTACCAGTCTGATATGACACACCCATTTTGACTAACTCCTAAGAAGGTCGAACGTGCGCAATATATTACCCCGCATTGTTTGCAGCGATTCGGTCGAGCAGCGCCGGAAGTTCCTTGATGTCGTCCAGAAAGTAAGTGGGATGATAAGGCTCCAGCTGATTGCGTCTGAAGGGTCCCCACAGCGCTGCAATGGTGATTACGCCGGCATCGTTGCCCGACTTTATGTCGTGCGGAGAGTCGCCGACGAAAACAGCTTCGTTGGGCTGGTAGGCGAGCTTCTCCAGCGCCGCGCGCACCGGGAACGGATCCGGCTTGTGGATGTGAACGGAGTCGTAGCCGATCGCTACTTCGATGTAATCGTCGGCGCCGATGAACTTGAGACCGCGCTCCATCATCAAGTTGCCCTTGCTGGTCACCACCCCCATCGGGTGCCCGCGCTGGTAAAGGAGCGCCAGCGTGTCGATGACTCCAGCGTAATGCGCGATCAGCCGATCATGATTCTCCATCTGAAACGTGCGATAACGATTGAGGAGACGTTCGCGATCCTCGTCGGATTCCACGTATGGCGTGAGCTGCTTGGGTAGCGGCGTTCCGAGTCCATCGATCCATTCTGCATCACTCGGCTGCCTCGGGCGCCCGTGAAAGGTGTGTTTCATTGATGCGAGCACCAGCGCGATCGAATCGACCAGCGTGCCATCGAGATCGAAGAGAACCGCGTATGGACGGGTTTCAGCCATACGGCAAACTAAACGCTCCCGGGGCTGCCTAGGAATGGGAGATCTACGATGCCGGGAAGGCGTGTCGGCGTTGTTATGGCAGATTCCCGGCGCGATATTAGAATGACGATGCCAGCCTCCGCCATCATGCGCACGAGCTTCAACAAGCTGTTCGACGAGATCGGTACCGTCGATCAGGTGGGGATCGAGGAGCGCGTTGACAAGTTCCAGACGCGGAGCATCAAGAAAGGGTCGAAGGTGTGGGGACTGAAGACCGCGGTGTCGATGGTGGACCTCACGACGCTGGAAGGAAAGGACACCCCGGGCAAGGTCGCATCGCTCTGCCAGAAAGCTCGTCGCCCGAGCTTCGACCCTGACGTCCCGCCTGTAGCAGCGGTATGCATCTACCCATTTCTGGTAAAACACGCGGCGCGCTGGCTGGCTGATACCGCCATCAAGGTTGCATCGGTTGCGACTGCGTTCCCATCGGGACAGAGTCCTCTGGCGCTTCGGCTCGAGGAAGTAAAGACAGCAGTCTCCGACGGAGCCGATGAGATCGACATGGTGATCAATCGTGGACTCTTCCTCGCCGGAGAGTTCAAGGCGGTGCAGGACGAGATCAGCGCGGTGGTCGAGGCCTGTGGCGACGCGCAGCTCAAGGTCATTCTCGAAGTGAGCGAGCTCGACACTTACGACAATGTCCGGGCAGCTTCTTTCCTGGCGATGCAGGTGATCCGTCCGGGTGATTTCATCAAAACCAGCACCGGCAAAGCGTCCGGAAGCGCCACGCTGGCGAACACCCAGGTGATGATCGAAGCGATCCGCGATTTCTACCTCGCAACAGGGATCGCCATCGGGATGAAGCCAGCGGGCGGGATCAAGACCGCGAAGCAGGCGCTTCACTATCTCGTCGCGGTCAAGGAGACACTGGGCGATGCGTGGCTGAACTCGACGCGCTATCGCTTCGGCGCAAGCTCGCTGCTCAACGATTTGTTGAGGCAGATCGAAAAGGAAAAGACCGGCGCCTACCAGGCGCCCTACTACTTCACGGAGTCGGCGGAGAGCTACTGATATGACAACTCCTAGAACGATCGTCCGACCTTCCGCGGCTGGTGGCTCGATTCCTCAGCTGATATTCGGAGACTTGTGGGAGTACGATCCAGCTCCTGAAACCGCCGATCCCAAGCTCAAGCCGAAATACGATCTGTTCATTGGCGGCAAGTTCGTAGCGCCCAGGTCCGGGAAGTACTTCGACTCAGTGAATCCGGCGACGGAAGAAGTTATCGCCGAGATCGCGCTTGCCAGCCCGGCGGATGTGGACGCGGCATATCAGGCTGCGCAGAGAGCGTTCACTTCGTGGAGCAAGCTGCCGGGTGCGGAGCGGGGGAAATATCTCTATCGCATTGCGCGCCTGATTCAGGATCGCGCGCGGGAGTTTGCTGTCGCCGAGACGATGGATGGTGGCAAACCGATCAAGGAGTCGCGCGATTTCGACGTCCCGATGGCAGCCGCGCATTTCTTCTATCACGCGGGTTGGGCCGACAAGCTCGAGTACGCGATGCCCGGCGTAACCGTAGTTCCGCTGGGAGTCGTCGGCCAGGTGATTCCGTGGAATTTTCCGCTGCTAATGCTGGCGTGGAAAATCGCGCCGGCGCTGGCGATGGGAAACACCGTCGTCCTCAAGCCCGCCGAGACGACGTCCGTTACCGCGCTGAAATTCGCGGAGCTGCTGCTCGAAGCAGAACTGCCGCCAGGTGTGGTGAACTTCGTGTGTGGCGCGGGGGAGACGGGTGCCGCTGTCGTCGGACATCCCACCGCTGCGAAGATCGCTTTCACTGGCTCGACCGAGGTCGGCAAGCTGATCATGCGGCAGCTCGCGGGGACTGACAAAAAACTGACGCTGGAGCTCGGAGGGAAGGCTGCCAACATCGTCTTCGACGACTCGCCAATCGATCAGGCTGTCGAGGGCGTCGTGAACGGAATTTTCTTCAACCAGGGACACGTCTGCTGCGCGGGAAGCCGGCTGCTGGTACAAGAGTCGATTGCGGAGATGTTCGTCTCGAAGCTGAAGAATCGCATCGATGTGCTTCGGGTCGGCAATCCGCTCGACAAGAACACCGATGTCGGCGCGATCAACTCGAAGGCGCAGCTCGACCGAATCTGCGAGCTCGTTGACTCGGGTGTAACGGCGGGTGCGGAGATGTATCAATCGGCGGTGTGTCATCTTCCGACGAAGGGCTACTACTTCAAGCCGACAGTGTTCACCGGCGTGACGCAGAGCCACCGCATCGCGCGCGAGGAGATTTTCGGACCGGTGCTGAGTGTGCTCACCTTCCGCACTCTCGAGGAAGCCGTGGAGAAAGCGAACAATACGATGTACGGACTCTCCGCAGGCGTCTGGACCGACAAAGGCTCGCGCATTCTCAAGATG
>JALYYH010000180.1 GCA_030946665.1 Gemmatimonadota bacterium | reverse complement strand
TTGGTCAGGTGAGGGAATGTGCCGCGCGCCTCATGCGATTTGCCAAGGAAACGGAGACGACCGTTTTCGCGGTCGGACATGTGACGAAGGGTGGTGGAATCGCTGGACCAAAGACGCTCGAGCACATAGTCGACACCGTCCTGTACTTCGAGGGGGAAGGTATGCTGGAGCACCGCATCCTCCGCGCAACCAAGAACAGATTCGGCAGTGTCGACGAGATCGGAGTGTTCCGCATGACCGAGGAAGGGCTCATACCGGTCGACAATCCATCGGAGCTGTTCCTCGGCGATCGCCTCAATAATTCCTCGGGCAGCGCGGTCACAGCCCTGCTCGAGGGCTCGCGTCCGGTTCTCATCGAGATACAAGGGCTGGCGGCGAAGGCCGGCTACGGAACGCCGCAGCGGGTGAGTACGGGCTACGACGGGAGACGTCTCGCGCTGCTTCTCGCTGTGCTCGACAAGCGGGCGGGTCTATCTTTCTCCCAGCTGGATGTCTTCCTCAACGTGGTTGGAGGAGTGCGCATGCAGGAGCCGGCCGGCGATCTCGCAGTAGCGAGTGCCCTCGCGTCGAGTGTGTACGACCGTCCAGTCGCCAACTCTTCCATTTTTCTTGGCGAGGTTGGACTCGGCGGCGAAGTCAGGCCGGTGTCGCAGGCGGAGCGGCGACTCGGAGAGGCAGCGAAAATGGGGATGACGACCGCGTACATGGCGGAGCGGGGAATACCTAAGCGAGACCCACGAGGAATCGAGGTCGTGGGAGTCCGTACGATCAACGATCTCTTCCGACAGCTCTTCCATGCCTAGATGAATCGCGACCGCCGTCAACCCTTGTCCGCTAAATGAAGCGGGACGTCGGTGTGATAATCGTCGCCGCCGGCAGCGGTTCCCGCACCGGGTCCAACGAGCTCAAGCAGTTCAGATGGGTCGCCGGAAAACCGATGCTGCTTCACAGCGTTCAGACCTTTCAGGCGAGAGCCGATGTTGCGATGGTCGTCTGCGTTTTGCCTCGCGAATACGTCGGGGACCCGCCGCCCTGGATTTTTCAAAGCGATCCCGATCGACTCCTTCTTTCGGTAGGCGGTAGAGAACGGAGCGAATCCGTCTCCAACGGATTGGAGGACCTTCCCACCGAGTGTGAGATCGTCGTGATTCACGACGCGGCACGGCCGCTGGTCACTAACGAAACGATCGGACGTGTGATCGACGAAGCGCGTCAGGGCAACGGGGCGGTCGCCGCCGTTCCCGTGATCGACACCCTCAAGCGAGTCGATTCGACCGGCAAGATCGTGGAAACGGTGGACCGATTCGAATTATGGCGCGCGCAAACGCCACAGGCTTTCCCGCGCAAAGTCATCGAGCGCGCCCACCGCGAGGCGCGCGCGGCGGATCGCATCGCAGCGACAGACGATGCTGCGCTCTGCGAGCAGATGGGACTCCCCGTCGTCGTCGTGCGCGGGAGCGAGCGCGCCCACAAAATCACCGAGGAAAATGATTTCGCGTTGGTGGAGGCGCTGAGTATCTTCCGCGAATGAAACCGCAGTCGATGGTGGTGCCGTTCTGGTCGCCGCAGGAAGTTGAGGCTGCCATCAATGGAGCGCTGGGCCATCTCGCAGCCGGAAAGGTCCTGGCCTATCCCACCGAAACAGTCTACGGATTCGGGGGCGCAGTGGATGAGCGTTCGGTACAGCAGCTCGTGAGCCTCAAGGGTCGCGCACCCGGAAAACCATTTCTTCTGCTCGTCGCCGCGAGCGAGATGATCACCCGGCTCGGACTCCACCTGACGGGATATGCGTCGATGTTCGCCGCCCGCTTCTGGCCCGGTCCGTTGACGCTCGTGCTGCCCGGTGGAGAAAAGCGCGTGCCCGATACACTGCGAGGACCGGAAGGCGGGGTGGCGGTGCGATGGACTCCACATCGTTCGCTGGCTCGCCTGATTCTGGCGCACGGTGATCCAATCACCTCTACGAGTGCCAACCGGCCTGGCGTTCCCGCTGCGACCTCTGCCGACCAGATCGTCGCGCAATGGAGCGACGCGATCGGGCGCGGAACCTTGCGCGTTCTCGACGGGGGAAGGCTTCGCGATTCCCAGCCTTCCACGGTTGTGGATTGCACCGGACGACTTCCACGAGTGATCCGGCCTGGTGCGATCCCAGCGGCGAAATTGCGAGAGAGCGTTCCCGATCTGGTGGGCGATGCCTGATCGATGAACCTTCTCTTCGTGTGCAGTGGCAACACCTGCCGCAGTCCGATGGCCGAGGCGCTGGCGCGCAAGATCGCCGACCGTCGAGGAATCGAGGATCTCAACGTTTCGAGCGCGGGAACGAATGCGTGGGACAACGTTCCGGCGACCGATGAAGCGCTACTGGTCGGGATGGAGAGAGACCTCGATCTCACCGGTCACCGGTCGCGAAAGCTCACTCCCGCGATCGTCTCCGAGGCGGACCTCATCTTCGTCATGACTCCTGGTCACCTGGAGCAGGTAAAGCAGATGGGCGGCCGCGGAAAGGTGCACGTAATAGATGAGTATGCGTCGGGCGTCGCCAACGAAGGGATCGCCGATCCGTTCGGAGGTGACCTGGAAGCCTACCGTGGAACCGCCGACCTGCTCGAACAAGAGATCGAGAAGCTTTTTGACCGGCTCGAAGGCTGACGGCGGGGGCAGATGACGGAGCGCCCAGACCGACTCGTTCTGTTGGGTCATCCGGTCAGCCACTCGCTCTCTCCGGTTTTTCAGAACGCCGCGCTCGAGGCTGCGGGGATTCCGCTCGTGTATGAAGCGCTCGACGTACACCGTAGCGAGCTTCCGACGTTGCTCCGCCAACTGAAGGCATCGAACGCAGCGGGGAATGTCACCATCCCGCACAAGATTGCAGTCCACGCCGCGTGCGACGAAGTGAGCGATTTAGCCGCGAGAGTGGGCGCGGTGAACACCTTCTGGCACGAGGCGGGAAATCTGTGCGGGGACAACACCGACGTCGGCGGCTTCGACGCAGCCGCTCGGGCGCTGCTCGGTGGCGAACCCCAGGGGGCCCGGGTCGTCGTGCTTGGTTCCGGCGGAGCGGCAGCCGCAGTTCTTACCGTGATTGAGGGTTGGGTGGACGCCAGGGCGACGATCGTTGCGCGCAACTCGAGGCGAGGTGCCACGCTCGCCGCACGGTTTCCAGATGTCGCGCGCGAGGAAAAGAGCGTGGAGCGCGCGCTTCGGGATGCCACATTGATCGTTAACGCGACGCCGGTTGGACAGCGCGACGACGAACAACCCATCGAGGTGGCGCTGATCCCCGAGTCGGCTGCGGTGCTCGATCTGGTTTACCGGCGCGGTGGAACACTATGGGTGAAGGCGGCCAGAAAAAGGGGAATGCGAGCAGCCGACGGCCTGCCGATGCTGCTGGAGCAGGGCGCTCTGTCATTCCAACGCTGGTTCGGACAGGAGCCGGATCGCGAGGCAATGCGGCTCTCGCTGCGGTAAACAGCCGGTCCGCCTCGGCTTTTATTCGCGAGCAGCTCGCCGGCGCGCTTGACCTCCTGCTGCCCCGCGCGTGCGTTTCCTGCGAACAGCTTCTTTCGCGTCATGAGCACGGAATCGTGTGCCACCTGTGCTGGGCGAGATTGCCGCTTCTGCCTTCTCCTCAATGCGCCCGGTGCGGGCACCCGCTGACGTCGGCCGCGTGTCGGTGGTGCGAGCTTCTACCCACGTTCGTGCGCGCCGTGAGATCGGTCTGCTGGATGCCTGTCGAACCTGCGTCGTCCATCGTACGCGCTCTCAAGTACGCCGGCTGGGCAAACGTAGCCGACGAGATGGCGGAGCGGATGAGTCGGTTATCCTGGCCGGTCGATGTGCTGGAGGAGCGTGCCGGGATCGTTCCGATTCCGCTCGCGTCAGCGCGAAAAAGAGAGCGTGGGTATAATCAGAGCGAGCTTCTTGCGCTGGGTTTGTCGCGACGGTGGCGGGTTCCGGTCTGGCACAGTGTCGTGGCTCGCTCGCGGGAAACCGATTCGCAAACGCGGTTGACAGCCGAAGAGAGGCAGGGCAACGTTGCAGGCTCGTTCGAAATCTGCCGCCCGAAACGCGACTCACTGGCCGGCGCACACATCGTCCTCGTCGATGACGTCGTTACCACCGCGGCAACGCTGAACGAATGCGCGAAGGCGCTCTATGATGCTGGCGCGCGAATCATCAGTTACGTGACTTTTGGCCGGGCTCATGCAAGTGGAGACCCGCTTTAACCGAAGGGAGCAATGGAATGGCCACACGGATAGGCATCAACGGATTTGGCAGAATCGGGCGGCAGGTGGTCCGGGCAGCAAAGAACCAGGGCGTTGCGGATTTGGATTTTGTCGCCGTCAACGATCTCACCGACACCAAGACCCTGGCGCATCTCTTCAAGTACGACTCGGTCCACCGCACCTATCAGGGGGATGTCGAAGCGGGTAAAGATTCCATCATCATCGACGGCGACGAGATAAAGATCCTGTCCCAGAAGGATCCTGGTGCGCTGCCATGGAAGGATCTCGGCGTCGACATCGTGCTCGAGTCCACCGGACGCTTCACCGATGCGGACTCCGCGCGCAAGCACATCCAGGGCGGGGCGAGGAAGGTGTTGATATCCGCGCCTGCCAAGGGCGAAGACATCACGATCGTCATGGGGGTCAACAGCGATAAGTACGACTCGGCGAAGCATACGATCGTCTCCAACGCATCCTGCACGACGAACTGCCTGGTGCCGATGGTCAAGGTGATTCGCGACAACTTCGGCTTTCGCCACGCTTCCATGGTGACAATCCATAGCTACACGAACGATCAGCAGATTCTCGATCTTCCACACAAGGATCTGCGCCGAGCCAGAGCGGCCGCTCTGTCGATGATACCGACGACCACCGGCGCGGCAAAGGCGACCTCCCTGGTGATTCCCGAAGTAAAAGGAAAAATCGACGGAAGCTCGATCAGAGTTCCTACTCCTGACGTGTCGTACACGATACTCA
>JALYYH010000058.1 GCA_030946665.1 Gemmatimonadota bacterium | reverse complement strand
TGGGAACACCGAGAGAACCGAGCTTCGGCACCCGCGACGCGATGATCGCGGATGCTCCATCGCGAACCGCATCGCGAAGGTAGTCGTGCCCATCGAACCGCTCGCCTTTGAGCGCGAGGAACACGTCGCCCTTCCCGATCTTGCGCGTATCGGTGGTGATTCCTCGCACTTGCGTCGAGCCCCGCGGCGCCGAGCCCGTCGAATGGTTGTCCAGCGCGGCCGCAATGCGATCCAGGGTCCAGAATCCCGTGCTCACGCGTGACTACCGGTCATTTCTTTCACGATCTCCTTCTCATCGAATGGGTACGCCGTGGTACCGCGGATCTGGTAGGTCTCGTGCCCCTTACCGGCGAGCAGGACGATGTCTCCGTCCTCTGCCAGATCCAGGGCACGCTGAATTGCCGCGAGCCGGTCGGTGATCCGCTGGTGTTTCTGGCCGCGCATTCCCGCTTCAATGTCGTCGATGATCGAGTCTGGATCCTCCGTACGCGGGTTGTCGCTGGTGACGATGGCGCAATCGGCTCCCCGTTCCGCGATCTCTCCCATGATCGGGCGCTTACCCTTGTCGCGGTCTCCGCCGCACCCGAACACCACGATAAGCTTTCCCGGCGTGAAGGCTCGCGCGGTACGGAGCGTACGCTCGAGCGCATCGGGCGTATGAGCATAGTCGCGGAGGACAGTCGGTCGCGTCGAGATGATTTCCAGCCTGCCGGCCACCTGCGGGACCGTGCTCAGCCCTTCAGCTATCGCCGGCGCTGACCGCCCGAGGGCGAATGCCGCGGCCGCAGCGGCGAGAGCGTTTTCGACGTTGACGTCGCCGATCAGCGGAAGGGTTACAGGCGCCGATCCCTTCGGGGTGACCAGCTTCCACTCGCTGCCGCGCGGTGTGAAGCGCACTCCATCCGGCCGAATATCAGCGGCAGCGCGCACGGCGAACGTCAGCGGACGCCTTCTTGTCGTCAGCGACTGCCACTCCGCGGCGTCCGCATTGATCACCGGGGTGCCGTCAGCCTTCAGGTAGTCGAGCAGTCGCGCTTTCGCCTGCAGGTAAGCCTCCATGGTTCCGTGATAATCGAGATGATCGCGCGTGAGGTTGGTGAAAACAGCAACGTCGAACTCCAGCCCATCGACTCGTCGCTGGTCGAGGCTGTGGGAGGAGACTTCCATCGCCACCGTCCGTACGCCGCGATCCACCAGCACCCGCAGGATTCTCTGCAGCTCCACCGGGCCCGGAGTCGTCAACCCACCGCCGCCCGGCAGCACCTCTCCGTTGCTTCCAACCAATACGCCGAGTGTGCCGATGGAAGCGCTGGAACTACTGCCATCGTCGAACAGGTGGCGGATGATTGAAGTAGTGGTGGTCTTCCCGTTCGTTCCGGTGACGCCCAGGATAGTCAAGTTGCGGGCCGGATTGCCGTAAGCCGTCGCCGCGGCAATCGCGGCCGCTCGACGCCCCTCGCGCACCACCAGCGATGGCAACGCCGTGCGTGTAGGATCCTCTACAACCGCGACGGCGGCGCCGCGCTGTGCGGCTGCATGCAGAAAGTCGTGACCGTCGCTGTTCCAGCCGCGCACCGCGACGAACAGGTCACCGCGCTGCACTGCCCGGCTGTCGTCCGCTATTCCACTCGTCGCACGAGGAAGGTTTCCCCGGACGCCCGCGAGCAGACCCTGCTCATCGAGCGCCTTCCTGATGGCCGAGACACTCACTTTCATTGCGAAAGGCGGCTCAGCTGCACGACTGTGCCGGGTGGCGAGATCGTGCCAGCCGCTGGCAAAGTACCGTTAGCGAGTCCCGTACTCAGCCTCACCCTGAAACCGGCGGCGTGCAAGGCGCCCACCGCCTCCCTGACCGACAGACGCCTCACATCCGGAATTGCGCGCGGCGCGATCGCTATCGGCGCGGACTTTGGAGTCGCCGGCAAGTCAACGACGAACGACGTCGTCGGCTCCGGCGCGACGCGCGATGCGAGGTTGTCACCCGGGTCATACGTAGCGGGCTCGACGTGCTCCGCGGGATCACGTGAGACGGTTCTCATCGATGCGGACGGTTTTTCACCCTTGCTGTCATCGGCCCTTCCGATCGCAGTCTTCTCCGAAGCCGCGAGATCCTCACGATTGAGTGCCGCATCCCGTGCAGCCAGCGCCGCGCGCAGCACAATCCGCGTTACAGGGGCCGCTATGTCGCCCCCAGCGTAGTGACTCCCTTTCGGGCTATCGAGCTTCACCAGCACCACGTATTGCGGATCCCTGCCCGGGAACAAGCCGACGAACGATGCCGTGTAATTGCCCGCGGTGTAGCCGGTGTTTTGTGAGCTGCGTCGAGCGGTGCCGGTCTTTCCGGCGACATCGAATGTCTGGAGATCCGCCTTGGTGGCGGTGCCCTCCTGCACAACTGCCAGGAGCATCTCCTGCACGGTGCGAGCGACTTCCCCCGACATCACACGGCGCACCGGGCGGGTCTCCGCCCGATACAGAACCTTGCCCTCGAGCGAGCGGACTTCCTTCACGAGGTGCGGCTCGAGCAACTCACCGCCGTTGGCGATTGCCGAGTACGCGGCCACGAGCTGCAACGGCGTGACAGCGATCTCGTATCCCATCAGTATCGACGCACTCGTCTGCTTCGACCACTCCTTGGGCTCGCGCAAGGTGCCCGGCGATTCTGCGGGGAGAGGAATGCCCAGCGCCATTCCGAATCCGAGGTCGCGAAATGTCTCATACTTCTGACGCGGCGTCAGTCGCCGGCCGAACTCGACGATGCCGACGTTGCTCGAGAAGCGGATCACGTCGGCCAATGACAGCTGCGACGCCTTGTGCATGTCGGTGATGATCCGGCCGTCGAGATCGAGCTTTCCGTTGTGGGTGTTGACCACGTCGCGCGGCGTCGCGCGGCCACGCTCGAGTAGCGAGGCCGCGACGAACGGCTTGAGGGTCGATCCCGGCTCGAATGGCTCCGTCACCGCCGTGTTCGAGAAGGAAGTGTGACCGACACGATTGCTCGCCAGCGCGAGAATCTCCCCGGTGTGCGGATTCATTACGACGATGTCGCCGCCCGTTGCCTGGAGGCTGTCAACGGCAATCGCCAGCTCGCGCTCGCAGATGTCCTGGAGGGTGTTGTTGATCGTCAAGACCACCGTTGAACCTGCGCGAGGCTGATCGGTCCAGGCGTCAGGGGTGTCGAACGGGCGCCCGCTTTTGTCGCGGGCGAGACTCACTCTTCCGGAATCCCCGCGAAGGATGGTATCCAGCGCGAGCTCGACGCCATCGAGAGGATTGCCCTGACCGTCGAGGCTCCCGACAATGCGCCTGATGCCGGTCGACTGCGCATAAACGCGCTGAAGCACGGGGGTGAGATGCACACCGTTCAACTTCGATATCGAGGCGATGTCAGATTGGCTGTAGAGTCCGGGCAGATCTATCCATCTGCGACGTCGCTCGATGGCCGCGTGAACGAGCGCGACATCGAGCCGGGCGCGTCGTAGCGCCTTCAGCACGAAAGCGGTGTCCCGCATTTCGGGGAGCGCGAGCGCAATGCGTGTCAGCTCGCGACTCTCTACCAGAGTATTTCCGCTCGCGTCGAGGATCTCGCCCCGCGGCGCCGCGGCGGCCGCAGCTACGTAGTGCTGGCGCTTTCCGCGAGCCACCCACTGGCTTCCTTCGACGACCTGGACCTTCGCGGCGCGCGCGATCAGCGCGAGCGCGAACAGCACGAAGAAGCCGTGGACGACGGCCACACGGTTAGGGAGTTTCACGTTGCGCCGTTCGTGGGAGAATCACCACCTGATTGTCCGACGGAATGTGCATTCCCAGCCGGCTCTCGACGGCAACTCCCAGACGCTGCCGGCTCGAGGCGTCGCGGATCTCGCTTCCGAGGCGTGCGCGCTCACCCTCGAGCTCGTTCCGCTTTCCATCGAGCTGCGCGAGTCGCTCGGACTGGCCGATACCGAGCGTCCTTCGCCACACGATCGAGAGCGCGACGAGGACGAAAGCTGCGAGGATCAGCGCCACCAGACTCCTCCCTCTCAGCGCTACGCCGCGTTTCGCCATGCGCGCAGTCGGGCGCTCCGCGAGCGCGAGTTGGAGGCGGTTTCGGCGTCGCTCGCCACCATCGGTCGCTTGGTCACCAGATCGCCGAGTGCGTGGCCACGACAGGTGCAGTGCAACTGCTTTGGCGGGCAAATACAGGTTTTGCTCCACTCGCGCATCGTGTGCTTCACCAGCCTGTCTTCACCGGAGTGGTAAGCGATCACCGCGAGCAGTCCGCCGGGGTGGAGCCGGTGGCGCAGAAGCGGCAGAGCCGTTTCGAGCGCCTTCAGCTCGTCGTTCACCGCGATGCGAACGGCCTGGAACAGCCGCGCGAAGTCGCCCGGCCCCATGCGCGCGCCAAATGCCCCTCGAATGGCGTCAACCAGGTCATCGCTCACATGCATCGGTTTACGCTCACGGCGGCGCGTGATTTCACGAGCGAGCCGATTGGCCCTGGGCTCGTCTCCATAGTCGCGGAAAATCTGGGATAGGTCGGCTTCATCGAGCGTGTTCAACAGTTCGGCGGCGGTCGTAGTAGAGCGACGGTCCATCCTCATGTCGAGTAACGCGTCAGGGCGAAAAGAGAAACCTCTTTCAGTCTCGTCTATCTGGTGGGAGGAAACCCCAAGATCGGCCAGAATGCCGTCGAATCTGCGCCCATCGAGCTCCGGGATCCGATCCACGTCGGCGAAATTCCCCCTGACGGCGAGAAAGCGGCCTGACGTCTCAAAGGACGCCAGCCGCTTTCGGGCTTCGGTAATGGCCGCCTCGTCGCGATCGAGCGCTACGACCGAGGAGCCAGCGGCAAGGAGGGCTTCGCTGTGCCCTCCGCCGCCCAACGTGCAATCCAGTACCTCTTTGGCGCCAGCGAAGAGCGCCGAGACTTGTTGGACCATGACCGGCGCATGGTAGGAGGTATCCCACCGGCCGGTCAGCGGATCGGTCACTTACAGAAGCGCTTCACCTCGTTGTCGACAGCGGGCGTGAACTGCGGAATCGCTGTGAGCAGCTGAGCGGCCTCATTCGGATACTTCTGTCCCCCCGCCGGCAGGTTCGCCTGCGCGAGAGTGAACGCGTCACGGGCAGTCCGAGCCAGGTCGCAGCTCCGCTTCTCGTTCGCATCGATCGTAGCGCTTTGGCCGAGCGAGAAGGCGCTGGCGCCAAGAAGGAACTTGGCGTCCGCGGAGGTCTGGAGCTGATCGGACAGCTGCAGGAACCTGATCGCCCGCTGGTAATCGGCGCGGTTCTTTGAGGCCTGACCCGCCTTATAGGCGTCACTTCCCTGCTTGAGCGCGAGCTGCGCGAGCGAAGCAGGATCGACGCCGTTGTTCTTGGCGTTCTGCAGCGTGTTCACCAGATCGTCGTACTGACGCAGTGAGTCCTGAACGGTCGCCAGGAGAAAATATCCCGGCGCGTTCTTGGGATTTGCCGCCACAGCCTTCTTTGCTGCATCGAGCGCCTGCAGCATCTGACCGGATTTGTACAGCGCCTGCGCATTGAACAGCTGCAGGTTCGGATCCTTCGGGAATCTTGCGACTCCGCGCGCGGCCGCTTCCGATGCTTTCTGGGGCTGATTCATGGCCGAGTACGCGCCGGCAAGGCGGGAGTAGTAGTCCGCGGTCGCCTGCGCAGTATCCACCCGCACCATCTCGTTCCCTGCGTTAATGGCGCCGTTGTAATCCTTGGCATTCAGGTAAACGAGCCAGGCGAGGTTAAGAAGCTGGGGATCGCCGGGATTATTCTGGATCAGATCGCGCATGAGAGGCACAGCCAGGTCGGCGTGACCAGTTTGCGCCATCTCCGCGATCACGTCCTGAATCAGCTTGATGTTCGTCGGGTCGGCAGCTGCCAGCGAGGTGAGCGCGGCGAGCTCTTTCGGCGTGTCTTTCTTGGTCCGATACAATTCTGAGAGCCGTCTCAGGGCGACGACGTTGCGCGGATCGGTCGTGCGAATGCGCTCGGACACCGCGATTGCGGAATCATCCATCTTGAGTCCCGCATACGCGTCGACAAGGCATGCCGCAGCAATGTTCGCGTTGGGATAACCAGCCATTGCGGTCCGGGCGGCGGTCACGCCGGCCTGAAATTGCCCCTGTGCCACGGCGTTGTGGCACGTCTCCTCACCAGCTAGCTGCTGGCGCGCGTCTTTTATGGCCTTGGCAACCTGATTCGCCGCGTCATCCAGCTTGGAAGCCTGAGCCGACGGAAGGACCTGGCCGCGATTCATATCGCGCGAGATCACGAGCCGCGAATCGATCTTGAACCCGGTTGGCGTCCTCGAGACCGTGCCTTCGAGGTATTGGGGGGCGCGGACCAGTGTAGCGAGGGCTTTGGCATCGCCAGGAGCGAGCGCTTCGGTCGTCGTATAGCCCGAAGAGATCAGGCTGTTATTGATATCTGCCTTCGGAACGACAACCAGGTCCCGGACATTAGTCTGCTTCTGCAGCTGGTTGCGAATGGCTTCCGCCGCTTGCACACCAAGGTCCTTGTCGGAGCTCTGAAGCGTGGGGATCATGACTCGCTCGCCCGTACGGGTCTGGGCAACAGCGGACGACGCACCAAGAGCGGTGAGCACCGCGAGCAGCGCAGTGAGACCGAGCCGTGAATGACGTAATGCCTTCAATGGTATAACCTCCAAGTCGGTAAACATTCTACACCACCGTCCAATCCGTGGGTCCCTGACATCTTCGAAAATGGGCGAGGAGGGACTCGAACCCCCGACATCCTGCGTGTAAGGCAGGCGCTCTAACCA
>JALYYH010000047.1 GCA_030946665.1 Gemmatimonadota bacterium | reverse complement strand
GCTGATGTCACGACCGCGATCAGGGATCACGCGCGCTACGCCACTGATCCGCGCCCGGGGATCCTCATCGCCGGGGACATCGACACGATGCTCCGTCTGGTGAAGGGCGTGAAAGCGATCGGCAGCGTCAATCTCGGCGGCATCCACCATCGAGCGGGTCGCGTCGAAAAACTGCGCTATGTCTTTTTGACTCCCACTGAAGAACAGCAGCTGCACGCTCTGGAAGCCGCGGGAGTCGAAGTGACGGCTCAGGATGTGCCATCCGCCCGCGCCGTCCCGCTGTCCGAAGTTCTCGAAGGGGAATCGAGGTGAACTTTCTCGAAGTGCTTCCCCTGGCGCTGTTGGGCGGCTTGCTCGGGCTCGACGTCGTGAGCTTCCCACAGGCGATGATTTCGCGGCCGATCGTAGCTTCGACGCTGGCAGGAACCTTGATCGGTCACAGCGAGTCGGGACTGCTCATCGGAGTGGTATTGGAGCTGATCGCTCTCGACACGCTGCCGTTCGGGGCGTCCCGTTACCCTGAATGGGGTTCCGCCGGCGTTGTCGGCGGTGCGCTCTTCGCCGCGCAGGCGCACGGAATGCCAGGCGCTCTGCCTGCTTCGATCCTGGCCGCGCTTCTGACGGCGAGTATCAGCGGTTCGAGCATGGTCGTCCTTCGGCGCACGATCGCGGGGCGCCTCGAGGGAACACGCGATCAGATCGAAGAGGGGTCGAGGGACGCCCTTGTCTCGCTGCACCTGTCGGGGATGACGCTCGATCTTCTGCGCGCCGCGCTCGTCACCACGCTGGGGATGCTGGTCTTCAGCCCGATCGTGCGCGCCATCGTCGCCATCTGGGGAAGCGAGTCCGAGTATTCCCGGGCTGTCGTCGTGATCGTCGCGGCGATGGTTGCTGGTGGTGCTCTCTGGAAGGTTTTTCATTCCGTTCGTCACGTCATCTGGTTCTTCGTCGGAGGCCTCGTCCTGTCCGGCGCTCTCCTGTCGATGTCATGACCACTCCCGCCGATTCAGGATTTGCCCTGCCGTTTCGCGTCAAACTCGCGATGTTCGTGCGTATGCTCTCGGTGCAGGGTTCCTGGAACTACGAGACTCTGCTCGGGACCGGCATCGGCTTCGTGATGGAGCCCGCGCTCCGATATCTCCCCGGGGGCGTTGACGGCCCACGGTACCGTGCCGCGCTGGCGCGCGAATCGCGCTACTTCAACGCGCACCCGTACCTGACGGGCATTGCGGTTGGCTCGCTTACCCGTGCCGAGCTCGAGGGTGTCGATCCTGCGAGAATCGAGCGCTTTCGCAGCGCATTGGCCGGCCCGCTCGGGAGCGTCGGCGACAGGCTGGTGTGGGCCAGCTGGCTGCCGTTCTGCTCGGTGGTTGCGCTGGGGGTTTTTGGCGCCGGCGGCTCCGCGCTGGCGGTTGTCTGTACATTTCTGCTGCTCTACAACGTTGGACACCTGCTGCTCAGGGCATGGGGACTCAAGGTCGGTCTGTCTCGCGGGCTGAACGTCGCGTCGGCGCTCGGCAATCCCGTATTGCGGCAGGGACCGCAGTACATCGGGAGCGCCGCAGCCCTGGTGGCCGGCGTCGCGCTACCGGTGGCATTGCTGCGAGTCGTCGGTCAGGGCCGAGTCCTCGCAGGTGGAATCATCGGCGCGGCGTTCATCGGAATTCTGCTGCTCGCGCGTTTGCGGGAGCGGGCGGAAGGTTGGCGCATTGCACTTGGAGTTCTCGCGGTGTTCGTACTCTACTCGGTCCTTACCTGATGCCTGAGCGCGAAGCAAGAATCGTCAACAAGCTGGGCATACATGCACGCCCGGCCGCCGAGATCGTGAAAACGGCGGGGAAGTTCAAGAGCAACATCACCATCGTGCGCGACGATCTCGAAGTGAACGCGAAGAGCATCATGGGCGTGATGATGCTCGCCGCGGAGTGCGGGGCGACGATCGTGCTCCGCGCTACCGGTGACGACGCCGACGCAGCGCTGGACGCGCTGTGTGCCGTGATCGCCAACAAGTTCGGGGAGAGTTGATGTCGACGGGACTTGCCGGCATGCCGGCGTCCCCGGGGATAGTGGACGGCCTCGTCCACCTTCTCCGCTGGGAGGTCCCGGACGTACGACATCGCATCATCCCCGACGAGGCGATCGCCGAAGAAATCAAGCGGTTCCACAAGAGCCTGGAGAAAGCGCGCGAGAGACTGCACCAGGTGAGGGCGCGCGCCGAGAAGCACGCCGGTCCCGAGGAGGCTGCGATTTTCGACGTGCAGCTGTCGATCCTCGAGGACGGCGAGTTGTTGCGCCAGGTGGAGGAGTTGATCCACCAGAACCTTGGCGCGGAGAAGGCGTTCGACCTCGTCCTCTTCGAGTGGCGTCAACAATTCGCCAGCCACGCCCGGCCGATGCTGCGCGAAAGAGTCGGCGATCTGATCGATGTGCACATTCGTGTGCTGTCGGTTCTCCTCGGACTCCCGGATCACGATCCAGTCGACCTGCCAAAGGGATCCAACAAGATCCTCGTCACCCACGATCTCACTCCGAGCCTGACGGTGCAGCTCGATCGTGAGGCGATCATCGGGATCGCGACAGACGCGGGAACCCGGACATCACACGTCGCGATTCTCGCCAGATCGCTCGGTCTGCCTGCGGTGGTGGGGCTGCGCGAGGCGACCCAGCGACTGAACGGCAACGAGCACGTGATTCTCGACGGCACTTCAGGCGTGCTCGTGATCAATCCGACGGCCGTGCAGCTCGCGACCTACCGGGAGAGGCGCGCGCGTGAAACGGCTGAGGTAGCCGAGCTCCAGGCGATGTCCACGGCCGATTCAGTGACTCTCGATGGTCACTGGGTCACGCTGCGAGCCAACGTCGATCTTCCCGAAGAGGCCGAATTCGCCGCACACAGCGGCGCGGAGGGCGTGGGACTGATGCGCACGGAGTTCCTCGTCGTTGGCAGAGCGACAATGCCCGACGAAGAGGAGCAGTATCGGGCGTACCGCCACGTCGTCGAAG
>JALYYH010000035.1 GCA_030946665.1 Gemmatimonadota bacterium | reverse complement strand
GATTCCTCTACGTGCGGAAGGACAAGCAGAAGAGTCTCTGGCCCCTCATGGCCGCGGCGGCGACTCAGGACAACGACATTCGCAAGTACGAGGAGATCGGAACTCATCCGGCCGCCAATCACAACGCAATCTCTGCCGCCATGGCGTTCCACCGCGGAATCGGGAGCGAGAGGAAAATCGCGCGGCTCCGCTACCTGCGTGACCGGTGGGCAAAGCGGCTGCTCGCGGCCAGCCCTCGTGTATCGGTTCTTACGCCGCTGGACAACCGGCAGGCCGGCGCGATCGCGCTCTTTCAGGTCGATGGAATCGACAACGTGAAGCTTGGCGCGTGGCTATTAAGTCAGCACCGTATCGTGAACACGCCGATCGTGCACCCGGAATTCAGGGGGATTCGCATCACGCCGAACGTGTACACGACTCTCGATGAGATCGACATCTTCGCCGACAAAGTGCTGGAAGCGGTGAAGATGGGACTTCCAGCATAGAGGTGGCGATGCAGCGACGAACATTCGTGCAGAAAGCGGTACTGAGCGGGCTGGGATTTGGCGTGCTTCGGAATCTCGAAGCGTGTGCGCCGAGCGCGCTGAACACTGGCGCGGCCGATTCGTTCGCGTCGCTGCGGGACGGCTACTTCCTGTTCCAGTTGGGGCGGAACCCGGTGACATCCACCTACCTCGGCGGAGATGCTTACGACGCGTCGCTTCGGGAAATCAATTCGAAGCTGCGCGACTACCGGCCGGCCGCGCTCGACGAGGAGCTGCGCTACTACTCCGGCGTGCGAAGAGCGCTGTCGACGATCAATCCGGCCGCGCTGACGGCAACCGAGACAGTAGATCGCCCGGTGATGGACGCGCAGCTGGGCTTTCTGATTCACCAGCTGTCGAGCGGCTATCAGCAGAAATCGCTCGACAGTTACGTCGCGGAGCCGTTTCGCGGGGTGGATTGGCAGATCCAGCAGATGACTGACGCCGGTAACGGGTTGCTCGGCACCGAGGAGGAATGGCAGCAGGTCGTGAATCGCTCGCTCGCGACGCCCGCCTATCTGGAGGTCGCGCGTGCAAACCTTCTCGCCGGCAAACGCTCCGGCAACATGCCCGACAAGCGGATGGTGCGGCGCGATGGCATCAACGGAAGCACGGCGAACGCGGAATATTTCCGTACGACGCTCCCGGCAACGGCGCGCGGATTCATCGGCGGACGCGAGTTCCGCCAGCAGATGACGTCACGCATTGCCACCGCCGGAGCGACAGCAGCCCAGGCGTGGGACGATTTTGCAAAGTTCCTCGCCGCCAATTTCGATGTGAATGAGCCCGTCGACCGGTTTGCCGTCGGAGAGGCAGAGTACGAGTGGCGCGTCCACAACGTGCTTCGCGATCCCCGCAATAACGCGCAGCTGTTTCAGTACGGTCAGGACCAGGTTGACACCTACACCAACAGGATCTACGAGATCGCCCGGGTTGTCGCCGATAATGCGAAGCTCGGACTGAGCTTCGATCCATCGCAGCGCAATGCAGCGGTCCGCGCCGTGATGGATCACCTGTCGAAGGACTCGCCGCGCAATGACGACGAGCTATTTCAGTGGTACCGAGACGTGGGCATCCGGGCGGTCGCGTATGGGCGGCAGTATGACCTGTTCGACATTCCGCCAACCTACAAGCTCGATGTCGTTCCGACGCCGCCGGTGCTGCGCAGCACGATTGACGCCGCTTACTACCCTGCCCCTCCGTTCAAGAAGACGGGAGTGGGGCGCTTCTACCTGACGCCGACCGGGAACGATCCGGCAGCGCTGAAGCAGAACAACCGCGCTTCGGTTGCCGACACGGCCGTTCACGAAGGATTCCCCGGACATGACTGGCACTACAAGTACATGACCGCGCACGCGGACCAGATCTCGAACATCCGTTGGCTCACCCCGGGAGCGGTGGAGGATTCATCGTCGATGTGGAGCGATTCGATGGCCGCCGAAGGATGGGCGCTCTACTGCGAGGAGCTCATGTCGGAGCCGCGCCCCGGGCGCCCCTACGGGTTTTACGACGCGGGCGAATTCCTTTACGAGCTTCAGGGACAACTGATGCGCGCGGTGCGCATCGTCGTGGACGTTGGCATCCACACTCGCCGGATGACGTTCGATCAGGCCGTGGATTACTTCACCGACCACGTCGAGTTCTTTCCCGGCGCACGACAGCTCGCGCCCACCGATCCGGCGGCGCGCGCAGCGGCCGACGTCGCGCAGCGGGCGATCTACCGCTACTCGAAGTGGCCCACCCAGGCAATCACCTACAACCTCGGCAAGAACGCGATAATCGATCTTCGCGCGGCATATCGCGGGAAGACCGGACCTTCCTACTCGGCGAAACATTTTCACCAAAGGTTCATGGGGATGGGGACGATTCCCGTGGCGTACTTCCGGTCGCAGTTTCTGTCTCCGCCATGAGCGCACGGTGACCCATTGAGCATTCTGCTGCTGGCGCTGCTTCTGGCTCTCGGCTCCTTTGGCGCCGGGCTGCTTGGCGCGCTCACGGGGCTGGGTGGCGGGCTGGTCGTCGTTCCGATGATGACGCTTCTATTTCAAGTCGATCTCAGATACGCCATCGGCGCGTCCCTGGTTTCCGTGATCGCCACTTCTTCGGGTGCGGCTGCGGCGTACGTCCGCGAGGGATACACCAACGTCCGGGTGGGAATTTTTCTAGAAGTGGCCACCACCGTGGGCGCGCTGACCGGCGCGGCGATCGCCGGGTTCGTTCCCACCAGCGCACTGGCAGTTCTGTTCGGTGTCGTCTTGCTGTACTCTGCCTACCGCTCGTTGAGCGCTCCCGAGGATCACCCGCTCGGCCTGCCATCGGATCCGCTGGCGGTGCGCCTAAGACTGAACTCCACCTATCCGACCGCCGACGGCGTGCGCGCGTACTCGGTGCAAGGTGTGAAGGGTGGATTCTCGCTGATGTTCGTCGCCGGAGTCCTGTCGGCGCTCCTCGGCATCGGATCGGGGGTCGTGAAGGTGCTGGCGATGGACCACACGATGAAGCTGCCGTTCAAGGTGTCGACCACCACCAGCAACTTCATGATCGGCGTCACCGCGGCGGCGAGTGCCGGCGTATATCTCCACCGGGGGTACATAGAGCCGGTGCTGGCTTTTCCGGTGATGCTCGGGGTGCTCACCGGCGCATTGCTCGGTGCCCGCATTCTCGCCGGGGCGAAAACGGTCTGGCTGCGGCGGGTATTCACCGCTGTCGTCGCGGTGCTCGCGCTGGAAATGCTCTACAAGGGTTTGAGGGGCGGACTTTGACGGTCCCAGGGGAGCATCCACCGGAGGCGGCGGTGAGGGACAGCCGCGACGAGCGAATTGAGCTGGTTATTGGCCGTCTTCTCCAGGTCGGCGTGCTGGCTGCCGCAATCGTGGTGGTGGCGGGCGGCATCATCCTGCTCGCCCGGTACGGACATTTGCCCGCGAATTTTCAGCACTTCCGAAGCGAGGATCCGGCGCTGCGGAGCGTCGCCGGAGTGGGTCGCGCCGCTTTCACCGGCGACAGCCGCGCAATCGTGCAGCTGGGCCTCGTGCTCCTCATCGCTACTCCGGTGGCTCGGGTGGCCCTCACGCTGGGCGCGTTCGTCATCCAGCGCGACCGGTTGTACATCCTCACCACCAGCATCGTACTGGTGCTGCTGCTATATGGCCTCATCTGGGGGCGGGCTTAGAGCTCCCGCATTCCCGCCGCCTATACCGCGCGTATCTCCGGATATTTCCAGAACGCCCAGAGCGAGTACGCGAGCATTACCACTCCCCCGCTGAAGATCGCCCACTGGACGCCGACGAAGCGCGCCATCGCTCCAGCGATGAACGAGCCGATCGGCGTGAACCCGACGTAGACAAAGACATAGGTCGCCATCACGCGGCCGCGCAACTCGTCCGGGACCACCGACTGGAGTATTCCGTTCGCCAGCGCGCCATTGATCAGCATCGTGAGCCCGAGGAAGAGCAGCACGACTGCTGCAAGATGGATGGTGCGCATCAGGGAAAAGAGAACCGTGAGCCCGGCGAACGCGTAAGCCGTCGCGTTGAACAACCGTCCTCGACGAATTCTGCCCCCCAGGCCGGCGAGTGAGAGAGCTCCGGTCAGCGCGCCGATGCCGACGAAAGTGAGGAGCAATCCGTAGCCGCTCGCTCCCGTGCGCAGCACGTCGCGCGCGATGACCGGCATCATCGTCAGATATTGAAATCCGAATATAGAATACACCGCGATGACTCCCATCAGACCCGACACGGCGCGCGAGCTCCGCATGTAACGTAGTCCCTGCTTCAGCTGTTCGGCCGGGGAGACGAGGTATTGAATGGGCGTCCACGGTGGGAGCTTGATACGCGCGAGGCTGGCGAGCACCGCGAAATAGCTGAGCGCATTAATGCCGAAGCACCAGGCAACTCCGAACTTGGCGAGGACAATGGCCGCGACGGACGGCCCGACGATGCGGGCGAGGTTGAATCCGCCCGAGTTGAGCGCGATCGCGTCGACCACATCATCGCGCGAGACCAGCTCCACGACCATCGCCTGCCGCGCCGGTATCTCGAACGCCGAGATCACCCCGCCGACGGTCGTGAGGGCCAGCAGCCACCCGATGCTGATGCGAGCGGTCCAGGCGAACCACCAGAGCGCGGCAGCCTCGAGGAGTAGGAGCGCCTGGCAGACGATGACGATGCGGAGCTTGCTGCGACGGTCCGCCACCACCCCGCCATACAGCGAGAGGAGGAGCACCGGAAAGCTGCCGGCAGCGCTCACCAGACCGACCATGAACGCGCTGTTGGTGAGCTCCAGGGCGAGCCAGCCCTGTCCTACCTGCTGCATCCAGGTCCCGATCAGCGAGACGGTCTGACCTGTCCAGAAAAGGCGAAAGTTCCGGTGGACCTGCAGCGTCCGGAAAGGGTTGATCGATTTTCTTACTGGACGCGCCGGGGTCATGGCCATCGCTGAAAATTATACACGTCCGAGACCCCGGGTTGTATGTTAGAGACATGCGCTTCCACACCTACTCCAAGTTCAGTCCGGAAGCTGCTGACGCGGTCGATCTTCAGGCATTGCTGGACAAGCTCGCGGATTTTCTGCTGCAATCGGGCTTCGCCGGCGGACCGAACTTCAATCCGTACTTCGACGATTTCGACTCGGAGCCTGACCGCTCTGTCGAAGCGCTGCGTCAGGCAATTCTCGACGCGCTGATCGAGAGTGGGCAATTCACGCCCGAGCTCCTCGAGGCGCTGCGCGGTGATGGGACCAAGGAATCACAGGAAAAACTGAGCGAGCTGCTCGACAGCCTCGTTCAGAAACTGGCCGCCGAGGGATATCTGAATCTTCAGGCGCCGCCGCAGGTGCCGGCAGGTCACCAGCAGGTGGAGGGTCGCGGCGGGCTCGCGCATGGCGCGTCGAAGAGCGTCCAGTTCAACCTCACCGACAAGGGAATCGACTTCCTGGGATACAAGAGCCTTCGCCACATCCTCAGCTCCCTAGGGAAATCGAGCTTCGGCTCGCACGACACGCCGCACCTTGCCACGGGCATCGAGTCGGATGGATACAGCAAGGAGTACGAGTTCGGTGATGTGCTGAACATCGATGTGAACGAGACCCTCAAGAATTCGCTGGCTCGCACCGGGTCTCTGGAAGTACCCATGGACCTCGATTACGGGGATCTCATGGTGCGCCAGGCCGAGTACCGCTCGTCGTGCGCGACCGTGCTCATGCTCGATACTTCGCACTCGATGATTCTCTATGGGGAGGATCGATTCACTCCCGCCAAGAAAGTCGCGCTGGCGCTGACGCATCTGATTCGCACCCAATTTCCCGGCGACACACTCCAGGTAGTGCTGTTTCACGATTCAGCCGAGGAGATTCCGCTGTCGACGCTGCCGCAGGCGCAGGTTGGGCCCTACCACACCAACACGGCGGAAGGCCTCAAGCTCGCGCGCCGGCTCCTCATGGCGCAGAAAAAGGACATGCGGCAGATCGTGATGATCACCGACGGCAAACCGAGCGCGATGACGATGCCGAACGGACAGATCTACAAGAATTCAATGGGGCTCGATGCAACGGTCATCGCCACCACGTTGCGGGAAGTCGCGAACTGCCGGCGCGCCGGAATCCTGATCAACACCTTCATGCTGGCGCGCGACCGGGCGCTGGTCGAGTTCGTGAAGCGTGTCTCCGAGATCAGCAAGGGCAAGGCGTACTTCACCAACACTATGACCCTCGGTCAGTTCATACTGATGGACTTTCTGAAGAAAAAGACGCAGAAGATCTCATAGGGGCAGCGGCGGGACCCCAGACACTCCACACAAAACAGAAACACGAATGCGAATCACCAGAGTCGTCTCTGCTCTAGCGATCACACTCACTGCTGCGTGCGCGTCGGCTCCGCGCGGGCCGGCTGGCAATCGCTACGATATTCTCATCACCAACGCGCGGATCGTCGACGGTACCGGCAACCCGTGGTACCGGGGCAGCGTCGCAACCGTTGGCGATCGAATCGCGTATGTCGGGCCTTCGGTAACAGGACTCAACGCACGTCGAGTCATTGACGCGAACGGCCAGGTAGTCGCTCCCGGTTTCATCGACATGCTCGGCCACTCGGAGTTCGCGATCCTCCGCGGTCCGCACGCGGTGTCCAAGATCACTCAGGGAATCACCAGCGAGATAACCGGAGAGGTATCGTCCGCGTGGCCTGACCAGGCGCTCGGACAGCAGCCAGATCCGAAGTATCCGTGGCGCTCGCTCGGAGAGTACTTCAGCTACATCGAGAACAAGGGCATCGCCATCAATCTCGGCACCTATGTCGGGACGAGCTCGGTTCGCGAGGCCGTGATGGGCGATGTGACGCGCCACCCAACCGACGTGGAGATGAAGCAAATGGGCGCCCTGATCGACTCGGCCATGCGGGACGGGGCGATGGGAGTCGGTACTGGCCTGATCTATCTGCCCAGTACTTTTTTTTCGACCGACGAGCTCATTGCGCTGACGAAATACGCGACGCCGTATAAGGGCGGTTACGCCGCACACATACGAAGCGAAGGAGCCGGACTTCTCGACGCGATCCGAGAAACGATCCGCATCGCTGCCGGAGCGGGTACATGGGCGGAGATCCGGCACATCAAGTCACGGTCGCTCGAGCAGATGCAGCAAGCGGTGGCGCTGATCGATTCGGCGCGCGCCGCCGGAATAGATGTTACGGCCGATCAATATCCGTATATCGCAAGCGGAACCGGACTCGCGGCAATGCTGAATACGTGGGTTCAGGAAGGGGGACGCGATTCGCTGGTGATGAGGCTCAAGGACCCAGCTGTGCGCGCGCGGCTGAAGGCGGAGCTGGGCGCAGACAGCGCCGCCGGGATCCGGACGGCGGCCCGCACAATGGTGAACGAAGTCGGTACCGACTCCCTCAAGGTGTACCAGGGCAAGTTGCTCACGGACATCGGGAAGATGCGCAACGAGGACGCCTATGACGCCGCGTTCGACATTCTGATCGGCGACAGGGGACGGACGAGCGCGATCTACTTCTCGTTCAACGAGGATGCGCTCCGATATGCAATGAGACAGCCGTGGGTGTCCGTGGGACAGGATGCGGGCGCACTCAGTCCGGATTCAACCGGCAAATGGCGGGATCGCGGCCATCCGCGCGGCTTCGGCACATTCCCGCGCATCCTCGGCCGCTATGTGAGACAGGATTCGGTAATCACGATGGAGTTCGCGATCAGAAAGATGACTTCACTCGCGGCCCAGCGTGTGGGAATCAACGACCGCGGACTGCTCAAGCCTGGAATGTTCGCCGACATCACAGTTTTCGATCCGGCTAGCGTCATCGACCGGTCCACATACGAGAACCCATCCCAGATCGCGACTGGCGTCACCTACGTGCTGGTGAACGGGGTTCCGGTGGTCGACGGGGGCCATGTAACTGCGGCGCTGCCCGGTCGGGCGCTTAAGGGGCCTGGCTACAACTTGAACCGCTGAGCGTGAAGACCGGCGGCAGCTAGTCCGCGAGCAGTCCGATCTTCAGCGCGAAGTCGACATAATCGCTGCGGTGCGCGAGTGGAGCGCTTCCTGAAATGCCGCTAGTTTCCACGTAACGCACCGAAATCCCGAATCGACCGGCGAAGCAGGGACGAACCCAACACCGGCAGGAGCCCCATGGACATCCGATTCACTACCGGACAAAGCCCGCTCGGCACCGTGCTCGTGGCGGCAACCGACCTGGGCATTTGCGCCGTCAGCCTGCGGGAGTCGGATGAAGGAGCGGACGACACGCTGCGCGCGCAGTTTCCCAAGGCGAAGATCGCGCGTGATGATTCTGGGCTGAAGCCTGCGCTGGATCTGGTGTTGGCGAGAATCGCGGGAAGAAACCTCGCCGACGCCGTGCTTCTGGACCTCCAGGGCACCGATTTCCAGCGCGAGGTGTGGAACCAGCTGCTCAGCATACCTCCGGGCTCAACGCGGTCTTACCTGGACGTGGCGCAGGCGATCAAGCGGCCGAAGGCAACGCGTGCGGTAGCACAAGCCTGCGGGGCGAATCCGGTGGCGGTAGTCGTACCCTGTCACCGGGTGGTGATGAGCGACGGGTCGATAGGTGGGTACAGCGGGTTGCCCGGGGTGAAGAAGGCGTTGCTCGAGGCAGAGGGTGTCAGGGAGTTTTAGACATCCACTGCGACTGAAGGAGTGCGGGTCCCCGCATTCCCTACCTTGCCTTGAGCTTGCTCCGGTACGGCCTCTCCGGCGGGCCGATGTAGATCTGCCGCGGGCGCGCGATCTTCTGCTCCTTGTCGAGGAGCATCTCCTCCCACTGGGCCAGCCAGCCCGGCATGCGGCCGATCGCGAACAGAACCGTGAAGAAATCCGTCGGGAACGCCATCGAGCGGTAAATCAGGCCGGTATAGAAATCCACATTGGGGTAGAGCTTGCGCGACGTGAAGTAGTCGTCCGACAGCGCGATCCGCTCCAGCTCCAGCGCGATCTCCAGATCCTTGTCGACCCCCACTACGCTGAAAATTTCGTCGGCGAGCTTCTTCACGATTTTGGCGCGCGGATCGTAGCTCTTGTACACCCGGTGGCCGAAACCCATCAGGCGTCCACCCTCTCCGCTCTTCACGCTCTCGATGAATTTGGGAACGTTCTTGACGCTTCCGATCTCCTTGATCATGCGGAGCACTTGCTCGTTCGCGCCGCCGTGCAGCGGTCCGAATAACGCGGCGACACCCGCCGAGACGGCGGAGAACGGATCGACGTGTGAAGATCCAACCGCGCGCACGGCGTTCGTCGAGCAGTTCTGCTCGTGGTCCGCGTGCAGGATGAAAAGAATCTCGAGGGCGCGCGCGAACACGGGGTTCGCATCGTATTTGGACTCCGTCATCCGCGCCACCATCGACAGGAAGTTCTCCACGTAGGAGAGCCTGTTGTCGGGATAGACGAACGGCAGTCCCTTCACGTGCCGGTACGAGAAGGCGGCAATGGTCGGTG
>JALYYH010000017.1 GCA_030946665.1 Gemmatimonadota bacterium | reverse complement strand
CCGTGAAGATGATCATCATCTTCACCATCTATATGATCGGGATCGCGATGCTGACACTCGCGGAGAGAAAAATCTCGGCGTGGATTCAGGACCGTCACGGCCCGAACAGAGTTGGGAAAGGATGGCTCCAGCCAGCGGCGGATGGACTCAAGAACTTCATGAAGGAAGAGACGATGCCCGACGGCGTGAACAAGCCGCTGTTCGTGCTGGCGCCGATTCTTTCGTTCATTCCCGCGCTCACGGCCTGGTGCGTCATCCCGTTCGGCGCACCGCTGCCAACGCGGTGGGGAAGAATCGACATGGTCGTGGCCGACCTTCCCGTCGGCTTTCTCTTCATTCTCGCTATTACATCGCTCGGTGTCTACGGAATCGTTCTCGCCGGCTGGTCTTCGAACAACAAGTACGCGCTGCTCGGCGGCTTGCGGTCCAGCGCTCAGATGATCTCTTACGAGATCTCGATGGGGATGTCGACGATCCCCGTACTGCTACTCGCCGGCAACGTCAGCCTCAACAGCATCATCAACCAGCAGGCCTGGGGCGGATGGAACGTGGTGAATCTGACGGTGGCGTTTTTCATCTTCATGGTCGCGGCTTTCGCCGAGACGAACAGACTCCCGTTCGACCTTCCCGAAGCGGAATCGGAGCTGATCGCCGGATACCACACGGAATACAGCGCAATGAAGTTTTCGCTCTTCTTCATCGCGGAATACGGCGGAATGGTCACGGCGAGCGCGCTGATGGCTACGCTTTTCTTTGGTGGATGGGATGTGCCTTTCACCGCTCGCGACAACATCGGCCCCTATAGCGGTTGGCTCACGCTGCTCTCGATCGGGATCATGCTGGCCAAGATGTTGTTTTTCCTGTTTTTCTTCATGTGGATCCGCTGGACGCTGCCGCGCTTCCGTTATGATCAGCTCATGTCCCTCGGCTGGAAGTTCATGCTGCCGTTGGCGCTCTTCTACATCGTGCTGATAGCGGCCGTGATGCTCGGTCTTTCGGCCGCGGGAATACAGCAGGGGATGATGTATGCGGCGATCCTTGGCTCCCTAAACGTCGCGCTCATCATCGTGTTGTTCGCGATTCTCGATCGGGGACGGATCATAAGTCCGGCGTACGGTCGGATGCATCCCCGAGAAGTCGAGCGGCTGCGCCAGCTCGATCGGCGGCGACCAATAGCGGCCGCGCCAGTGCCAGAGGTGGGCGGTTAATGGCAATCAAGGTGAAAGTGGTTGAGCGCCCGATCGAAGATGTGAGCTACATCAGGGCAACGCTCAAGGGAATGGCGCTCACGGTCAAGCACCTCTTTGACGTGAACGGCAGGGTGACCATCCAGTATCCCGAGGAGAAATCGCCGATCTCGCCGCGCTGGCGTGGAACCCATCGCATGCTGACGACGGAGACCGGAAAGGCGAGATGCGTTGCCTGCGGACTCTGTCCGACAGTCTGTCCGGCGAACTGCATCAAGCTGGTACCCGGAGAAGATGAAGAGGGAAACCGTTACCCCCTGGTGTTCGAGATCGACGAGTTCCGCTGCATCTTCTGCGGGTTCTGCCAGGAGGTCTGCCCGGAGGAGGCGATCCACGTCGGTCGTCACTACGAGAATTCCGAGTACAGCAGGGAAGGGTTCGTCTACGACCTCCAGCGTCTGATGGATCAGTCGCATCCAGTGTGTGAGATGTGGGATCCCGAAGACCCCAAGGGCGAGTGATGGAGCCGCATTACTCTCTTTTTTACGTCTTTCATTTCTATCTCTTCGGAGTGATCGCGCTGGCTTCGGCGATCACGTTCGTCACCAGAAAGAGTCCTGTTGCGGCGGCGCTGTGGCTGGTGAACACCATGTTCAGCCTGGCGGCGCTGTACGTAATGCTCGACGCGCAGTTCATCGGCGTCATGCAGGTGCTTGTCTATGCCGGCGCCATCATGGTCGTATTTCTCTTCGTGGTCATGCTGCTGAACCTCGGTCACCCGTCGGAGCTTGCTGACGCCAGAGGTAAGTGGTGGAAGCTTGCGGCAGGTCTGGTTGGCCTTGGACTGCTCAGCGAGATCATGGTCATCGCTCGCACGAAGCTGCCAGAACAGCTGATCGTGCCGCGCGAGTTCAATGAGCAGCAGCTGGAGAAGCTGAACGCCGTCGGAACGATCGCCCAGCCGCTGTTCAGGGAATATCTGCTGGCCTTCGAGCTGACGAGCGTGCTTCTCCTAGTGGCGATCGCCGGTGCGGTGGTCCTGGCTCGGGGGAGGGCAGTCGGTGCTCGCTGAATCCCTCGCGCTCACGGCGGCGCTTTTCATCATCGGCGTGATGGGCGTTCTCATTCACAGAAATGCGATCATCATCTTCATGTGCGTCGAGCTGATGCTCACGGCGGTGAACCTGACCTTCGTCGCGTTCTCACGCTTCTATGGAACGGCGGGTCAGGTGTTCGCGGTTTTCGTCATGACGGTGTCCGCGGCTGAAGCCGCCGTGGGGCTGGCGATCATCATCGCGATCTTCCGTCACCGGCAAACGGTAAATCTAAAGGACATCAACCTGCTCAGAGGCTAATGCTGCTACAGTCGATCGCAGTCACGGCCTCAAACGCGCACCCTCTGTCCGGAACGATCGCAGACTGGGTATGGCTGCTCCCGGTTCTGCCGCTCGCTGGTTTCGTGATCAACGGGCTGCTTTCGCTCAACTCTGCCCATTTTGGCCCGGACGACCCGAACACGCCGCAGCACCATCCGCATTCAGAGGGAGCCGTCGAGGCGCCCGCGATATCGCACGCGGAGGAGGCGGGTGCCGTTGGCGACGACCATCACGCGGTAAAACGCCATCGCTGGGCCGGAGTAACGAGCATCGTTGGTCCGGGCGTCCTCGTACTCACGTTCCTGCTTGCTCTGGGAATGTGGCAGGCGATGGCCGGAGCGAACATGGAGGCTCCGTTCATTCAGCGCTACTTCAGCTGGATGCCCGTCCGGGATTTGCAGGTCGACGCCGCGTTGCAGCTCGATCAGCTCTCGATGGTGATGGTGCTCGTCATCACGGGCGTCGGGGCGCTGATCCACATCTTCAGCGTTGGGTACATGCAGGATGACCCGGGATACCCGCGCTACTTCTCGTATCTCAACCTGTTCGTGTTCTTCATGCTGGTTTTGGTGCTCGGTGCGAATTACCCCGTGCTGTTCGTGGGTTGGGAGGGCGTAGGGCTTTGCTCGTACCTGTTGATTGGATTCTGGTTCAACGACAAGGCGAACGCCGACGCTGGCAAGAAGGCATTCATCGTCAACCGCATCGGTGACTTCGGATTTCTGGTCGCGATGTTCATGTTGTTCGCGAACATCGGCGTCCTCGACTTCGTCGGAGTGAACGCCAAGGCGCTCGAGCTCGGCGCGGCGAGCCCCGTCGTCACCGCGATCTGCATGTTCATGTTTCTCGGCTGTACTGGCAAGAGCGCTCAGATACCACTCTATATCTGGCTTCCGGATGCGATGGCTGGCCCGACGCCGGTTTCCGCCCTGATCCATGCGGCGACAATGGTGACTGCCGGCGTTTACCTGATCGCGCGTAGTGCCGCGCTGTTCTCGTTGTCGCCCGTCGCCTCACTGACAGTAGCGGTCGTCGGCGCGGTGACGGCGATTTTCGCGGCGACGATTGGTCTCAAGCAATGGGACATCAAAAAAGTTCTGGCGTATTCGACGATCTCGCAACTTGGCTACATGTTCGTCGGCGTCGGGGTCGGAGCGTACGTGTCGGGGATGTTTCATCTCGTTACCCACGCTTTCTTCAAGGCACTCCTGTTTCTCGGGTCGGGCTCGATCATCCACGCGATGCACCGCGCCTATCACAGCACGCGCAGTCACGAGGATGCTCAGGACATGCGCAACATGGGCGGCCTGAAGCGGTACCTGCCGGTCACCTGTGTCCTGATGTGGGTCGCGACGCTCGCGATTTCTGGTGTCCCGCCGCTTTCCGGCTTCTTTTCCAAGGACGAAATCCTGGGGGCCGTGTTCGCGCGCGCTCAGGGGTCAACGCTCGCATCGGCAAACTGGCTGGGAATTCCGGGAGGCGCGCTTCTGTACCTCATTTACGCGATCGGGCTCATCACCGCTCTTCTGACTGCGATCTACATGACGCGGATGATGCTCTACACCTTCCATGGGCCGAATCGGACTGGTGCGAACGAACAGCCGCAGCTGCGTGAAGCGCCGTTGGTGATGACAGGCCCTCTCGTCGTACTCGGAATACTGACTGTGGTCGGCGGCTGGTTGAATCTGCCCGAAGTAGTTACGGATATAGTTCCACTCGGTCCCGCTGGCCTGTTCGACCGTTGGCTGGAGCCGGTAGTCGGCGCGGCGACGGCGCGCGTGAGCGCGGGCGCGGCGCGGGTTCCTGCGACGACTGAGGAGATGCTGATTGGGGTCGCCGTTCTCATCGCGGTGGCTGGAATCGTCTTCGCGATCGTGCGACTCAAACCGCATCGGCTCGTACCGAAGCGAGACGCTATCGCCGAAGAAGGCTTCGAGGGCGTTGTCGCCAACAAGTATTTCGTCGACGAAGGACTCGACCGGGCGATTGTCACGCCAACCTACACCATCTCGCGGAACTTTCTATGGCGCGTGATCGACACAGGCCTGATCGACGGCCTGCTGGTGAATGGCAGTGCAGCGTTGGCCCGTGCAGTCGGCTGGATGGGCTCCCGACTCCAGACTGGAAATGTCGGCATCTATGCCTGGGTCCTCGTAGTGGGGGTCGTTGCACTCCTCGGCGCTTTCACCCTGCGGTGACCTGACGAATGGCAAGCTTTCTCGACTCGATCGGGTACAACAGCTGGGTGCTTCCCGCGCTGCTGCTAATTCCATTGGTTGGCGCAGTGATCTTGCTCGTGTTACCCGCACGGGACCAGGCTGGCGGCGGCGTGGAAAGCCCAGGCGCGCGACAGCTCGCCTTTTGGTTCTTCGTCCTCGAATTCGTCGTGTCGCTCGGACTGTGGTGGTCGTACAACCCCACCAACAGTGGCTGGCAGGCGGCGATCGATATGGCGTGGATTCCGACCTGGGGTGTGCGCTTCACTCTTGGAATCGACGGTATTGCGCTGATGATGGTGCTGCTCACCACCTTCATCATGCCGCTGGCGGTGCTTGGCAGCTGGACCAGCATCCGCACCAAGGTGCGCAGCTACTACGCGCTGCTGCTGATTCTTACGACGGGAATGCTGGGCGTTTTCCTCGCGCGCGACCTGTTCCTCTTTTACGTGATGTGGGAAGTCATGCTGGTGCCGATGTACTTCATTATCGGCATCTGGGGAGGCGAGCGGAGGATCTACGCCAGTCTCAAGTTCTTCATCTACACGATGCTGCCGTCGCTTCTGATGCTTGTCGCGATCATTTACCTCGGGCTCCACGCGAGGAACCCTGCCGGAACGCCCGACTTCAGCTACGATCACCTGCTGGCGGTGTCGAACATTCCGCAGCGAACCGCGCTCTGGCTCTTCTCCGCGTTTTTCCTCGCGTTCGCGGTGAAGGTGCCGATGTTTCCGTTTCATACGTGGCTGCCCGACGCGCACGTCGAAGCGCCGACGGCAGGGTCAGTGATTCTTGCCGGAATCATGCTGAAGATGGGGACGTTCGGCTTTCTGCGCTTCGCGCTTCCGCTTTTCCCCGGAGCCGCAATGAACCCGACCATCCGGATGATCATCCTGGTGCTCGCGGTGATCGGAATCATTTACGGAGCACTGGTGGCGATGGTGCAACCCGACTTCAAGAAGCTCGTCGCCTACTCGTCGGTAAGCCACCTCGGCTTCGTGATGCTGGGCATTTTTGCGCTCACGCTGCAGAGCGTGCAGGGCGCGCTGTTGATCATGATCAATCACGGCATATCGACCGGGGCTTTGTTCCTTCTGGTTGGCATGATCTACGAGCGGAAACATTCTCGCTTGATCGACTCCTACGGCGGGATCGCGCGAGTGGTCCCGCTCTTCGCCGCCATACTTGCTTTTGTTTCACTCAGCAGCATCGGCCTGCCCGGCACCAACGGTTTCGTAGGCGAGTTCCTCGTGCTGATTGGCTCGTTCAGGACGTACCCCGTGCTCGCCATCATATCGGCAACCGGTGTGATCTTCGCCGCCGCATATCTGCTGTGGGCCATCCAGAGAATCCTGTTCAATCCTTTGGACAAGCCTGAGAACGCTCACCTGCCGGACCTGAACAAACGCGAGCTGGCCCTTCTCATGCCGCTCGTGGCGGTGATACTCTGGCTCGGAGTCTATCCCGCGCCGGTGCTGCGCCGGATGGAAACTTCATCGCAGTTGCTGATCGATCGCGTTCAGGGTCACACGGACTTCGCGCAGGTTAGCCAGGGCACACGCTGATGACCTTCGACCTGAGTCTCCCGGCGCAGCTTTCTGGAGCTCTTGGTCCCGACCTGTTGCTGATGGGCGGGTCGATGCTGCTGCTACTCTGGTCAGGCTGGCGGCCCGAAACTGACGAACATCAGCGCAGTGTCGGAATCCTCAGCATGGCGTTGTGCATCCTCACCATGGTTGCGGTCGGCTACTACGCGTATCGCGGATACACCGCGACTGTGGGAGCTATCGCCGTCGACAATTTTCGCTGGGCCGCCGACGAGATCTTTCTGATTGCAACGATTGGCACGATCGCGATGTCCCTCGACTACAACCGGCGCGAAGGGATAACTCCAGGAGAGTCGCACGTCCTTCTCTTGCTCGCTACATCGGGAATGATGATTCTCGCCGCTGCGCGGGATCTCATCATCGTGTTCCTCGGAATCGAGCTGATGTCGATCGCGATCTACGTCCTGGTGGGGATCAATCGGCGTCGTGAACGATCCGCCGAGGGAGCGATCAAGTATTTCCTCCTCGGTGCATTCTCTACCGCGTTTCTCCTTTATGGAATCGCTCTCGTCTATGGTGCAACCGGCGAGACCAACTTCGCGCGGATTGCCGGGAATATCGGGAAATTCCACCTCGATCATAGCGCGTTGCTCCTTGTTGGCGTCGCGCTGCTCCTCGTCGGCCTTGGTTTCAAGGTCGCTGCTGCCCCCTTCCACATGTGGGTCCCAGATGTGTACGAGGGAGCCCCGACTCCCATCACGGCCTACATGGCCGCCGCGGTGAAGGCAGCGGCGTTCGCCGCTTTCTTCAGGCTGTGGCTCGAGGCGTTCCCGTCGCTGCTCGTGACGTGGCACCAACCGGTTTGGTGGCTGGCCGCGGTGACCATGGTCGTCGGCAATCTCGTCGCGCTAGCGCAGAGAAACATCAAGCGCCTGCTCGCGTACTCGAGCATCGCGCACGCCGGGTACATCCTCGTTGCACTGGTTCCGGGGACGAGACTCGGCAGCTCGGCATTCATCTTCTACCTCTTTGCCTACACGATGGCGACGCTCGGGGCGTTTGCGGTAATCGTAGCGCTGGGTGCCCGTGGCGAAGACCGGATGGGCGTTGAAGAGTACGCTGGACTGTGGACTGTGCGTCCGGGCCTCGCAGCGGCGATGGCGATCTTCATGCTCGCGCTGCTCGGTTTTCCGATCTTCGGTGGTATAGGATTCTTCGCGAAATGGTACGTTCTCCAGGCGGCCCTCCAGGCTCCGTTTCCGCAAACAAGATTGGCCGTTCTGCTGGTGGTCACTAGCCTCGTCAGTGCCGGCTACTACCTGTATGTCGTAATGGTGATGTTCATGAAGCCGAGGACCAATACTGCGCTCCCGGAGCGCGCGGGTGGTTGGACGCGCGCGGTGGTGTGGGGATCGGCCGCCGTCATTCTCGTGTTCGGGTTGTTCCCGGATGCCATCGTCTCCTTTACCCGTCGGAGCACGCCCACCATGACGACCGACGTGAGTGCTCGGCCGACAGGCTCGGTGCCGCGCAGCACGAGCGCCGCCAGCGGCGGGATTGTCGCGGTGCGGCCTGACCCACCGCTGAGCCGTCCCTGAGTCCAATGGCACTGTCGCGCACGATTTTTCGCGAGTACGACATCAGGGGAGTCGCTGGTGAGGACCTCACCGAAGAAGTAGCAACGGCGGTGGCGGGGGCTTACGCAGCCTTTCTCGCCGAGCGTGGAGTGCGGGGAACGCTGGCGGTGGGTCGCGACAACCGGCCATCGGGAGACAATCTCCACGCTGCGCTGGTGGGAGGTCTGATCGCGAGCGGCATAGACGTCGTGGACATCGGAATCGTGCCCACGCCTCTCGCGTACTGGTCCCAACACAATCTGGACGTCGTTGGCGGAATCCAGATCACTGGCTCCCACAATCCGCCGGAGTACAACGGCTTCAAGTTGGGGCTCGGCACAACCTCGATTTACGGCGCCGATATCCAGCATCTGTACGAGCTTGCCGTCGCGGGAAATTTCCCGAGAGGCAAGGGGACCCTGCGAGAAGAGCAGGTTATCGATCGCTACATCGATGACATCACCGGGCGCATTGGCAGCCTGTCACGTGACGTGAAAGTGATTCTCGACTGCGGTAACGGCGCCGGTTCGCTGGTAGCGCCGAAGCTTTTTCCGAAGCTGGGCATCAGGCCCCGCTGCCTCTTCTGCGAGAGCGACGGAACCTTTCCGAATCATCATCCCGATCCCACTGTGGCGAAGAACGTTGAGGCGCTGATTGCCGCGGTGAAGACGGATCGCGCCGATCTGGGAATTGCATTTGATGGGGATGCTGACCGGATCGGAGTGGTCGACGACCAGGGCGAGATCATCTGGGGGGACTATCTGCTGATCGTTTACGCCCGCGACGTGCTGGCCCGAACCGGGAAAGGCCAGTCGATCGTATTCGATGTGAAGGCGTCGCAGGCGCTGCCGGAGGCGATCGAAAAAGCGGGAGGCATTCCCGTGATGTGGAAGACCGGCCACTCCCTGATCGAGGAGAAAATGCACGAGACTCACGCTCCCGTAGGCGGTGAGATGTCCGGCCACATGTTCTTCACCGAGGGGTTCTACGGGTTCGATGACGCCCTCTACGGAGCGGCGAGGCTCCTTCGCATCATTGCCGACTCGGGGA
>JALYYH010000010.1 GCA_030946665.1 Gemmatimonadota bacterium | reverse complement strand
CGTCATCGCGCAGACGGTCCAACTTCTTCTCAACATGATTGTTTCCTCTCAAAGGGTGGAGATACAATGCAGCGGTTACCGCGGTCGCGCGTTGCGTCGTGAGGCAGGATGCATGCCCAGTGAGCGCTCACGCACTCCCCAGACGAACCCCCCTCACAACCGCACAAACCTAGCAAATCTTTCCTCAGGCGCTAGTGATACACGCCCAAAAAACGGCGCGACAAACATTCGTCACGCTCCGTTGACTTACAGCTGCGCTAACCGTTCTCGTCGTGGGGCTACCGGCTTGCAAGTGCCACGCCAGTCACGGGCATCGACAGGAAGATGCACGACTTTGGAATGAAATACAAGAAACCTGACGAGAATTGCCGCGATCCGGATGCTCCACGACCCCGCGCCAGCTCGCCCCACCATGCCGTTTACGGCGCAGACAGGGTCTTCCGCTACGAAACCACTCTTCGCCACCAAGAGCCGCGCCGCGCGAGCACTTTGTCGCTCGCCGCCTTCCACGCGCGCTGCATCGCCGCGCCATCCGCGAACCGATCCTCCGGGTTCGGCGCAAAAGCAGTTCGAAACCAGTTGCAAATCACCGTAGGGAACGCACCGAGATCTGCGCGCCCGCCAAGCTGGCGGGCGAGGATCTGTTGCGCATCTCCGTCGCCGAAGGGCGGGTCACCGGTCATCACGAAGTACACGATCGCGGCGAGAGCAAAATAGTCTGCCGCCGGACCCTGAGGTTCTCCGAGAATTTGCTCCGGCGCCGCGAACGACGGCGTGCCGGTCGTCCCCGCCACGTCTTCGCCCGTCACGTTAGCGATTCCGAAATCGGTGATCCGCCAGCGGTTGTACCGGTCGATCAGAATGTTCTCGGGCTTCAGATCGCGATGCAGGATCCCGTTCGCGTGCGCCACGATGAGTCCGTCGAGTGCCTGGTCCACCTGCGTCGCAATCTCGGCGATCTCACGCGGGCCGGATCGCTGAATGAGGCTGGCGACACTGCCTTCTTCTGCCAGCTCCATCGTGTACCACGACAGGTCGCCGCTGGAATCCCAGTCGTAAATAGGAACGATGGCGGGATGGGCCAGCTGCGCGGCGAGCTTTGCCTCGCGCCAGAAGGCGCGCACCGCCTTGTCGTCACGCGCGATCGCCGGGTGCAGCGCCTTCAACGCGACCTCCCGCTCCAGCGACAGGTCTCTTGCCCGCCACACGGTACCAAAGGCGCCGCTCCCCAGCCTGGATAGAATCTCGTAGTCATCACCGACAGCCCACCGCATCCGCGCTTCGGCCGAATCGTCGGCCGTTCGATCGGGCTCGCCGCGCACCATGACGACCGTCCGCGCCGGGTCGCCGTGCTCGACGGAGCGGAGCAGAACCGCCAGCGATGGAAATCGATCGTTCGGGTTGACGGAAAGCCCGCGGTCGAGCGCGCTCGCCAGCGACGCGGGGGTTTCGGGTCTAACGAGCTTGATCGGCGGGATTCCGCGCTGCGGCGGGGTTTCGCCAGTGAGCGCCGTAAAACACATCGCGGCCAGCTGCCATTGATCGCTCGCGGGTGTAGGCACCCATTCCATGGACTCCCACTCCGGCGGCATGGGAAGTAGCTCGGTCCGCATGGGACGCGCACCCTCCATCGACCGAATCTCGAGAGGGCCATTGCCCGGGCGAACACCGGCCGGAATCGTCTCGCGGGGAACCGCCCACTGCCATTCGAGCATCCATAATCTGCCCGTGGGGGTAGTCCACAGCGCATCACCGTTGAGCCCTCCGTGCGCTATCCCCGTCTCGTGCAGATACGCCAGGGTGGAGCACGCGCCGCGAAGCAGCTGGAATACGTACGGAATATCCGCCAGTCCGAGCCTCGCAAGTCGCGCCCGCACGGTTTCGCCGGTGATCCAGCGACGCAGATACCCGGGCCCCCGACGCACATCGCTGTAGGAAGTCCAGTAATGGTAGGTCGTCGGAATCGACGGATGGCTCCGCTGCGCCAACTGGCGCGCCTCTTCGAAGAGCCAGGTGTTGTGGGCGGAATCCGGCGCCGTTACCAGCGACAGTGACCGGCCGAGCGCGTCGACTACCTCCTGATAATGCCGGTAATCGCCCACCATTCCTCCCGGACCCCACGACCAGTCGGGAGGAAGCTGCCAGTCGGCGATGTGGGGCGGCAGGATCTTGGTGGCGCGCGGCGTCACGACGCCGCGGTTTACCGGCGTCATGCCTCCCCCCTGGCGAGTACGATCAGCACTCTCGTTCCCTTTCCTTCTTCGCTGGTGACCGCAATCTCCCCTCCCCAAGCTTCGATCAGTCTTCTGCTCACCGCGAGTCCGAGTCCGCTTCCCGTCGTGCGCGTAGAGAAATGTGGCTCGAAGATCCTCGGCAACACAGCGGGGGGAATACCCGCCCCGTCATCAACGGTCTCGATGACCACTCGGCGCTCTTCCTCGCTCATAGAAACCTGGACGTGTCGAGCCCCAGCCAGTCGAGAGTTGTCGAACACGTTGAGGAGCACATCCCTCATCTCGTCTTTTTGCGCCATCGCCCAGATCGGCCGCTCGGCGGCTCGCAGCTGCCACCTCACTATACGATCTCCCATCTGTTCCAGCGCTACCACGTCTTTCACCACCGCCGCCACATCAACAGCGACAGCAGGCGGCAAATCGGCAGGCGCACTGCCGTATCTGCTGAACGATCGGGCGATTTCATCCAGGCGGTCGATTTCCGCGAGAATGCGGCGCACGTTGTCGTTCAGTACGGTATCGAAATCAACACGCGGATCGCTGCGCGCGCGCCGCAGATGCTGAACTCCTAGCCGGATCGGAGTCAGCGGGTTCTTGATCTCGTGCGCTACTTGCCGCGCCATTTCGCCCCAGGCTAGCACGCGTTCCGCGCGAGCTACCTCGATTCTGCTCAGCTCGAGGTCTCGCGCCAGACGCTTCGCGGCGATGCCGCTCAGCCACAAGGCTGCCAGCGCACCAGCCGCTGTCGCGAAGAGTACCAGCATCCCGAGATCGCGTCGCCGCCTGTCCAGCACGAGATCATCGCTGCGGGCGGGAGCTGCGAGGACGTAACGCTCCTGCGCCGGCCCCAGCGCGGCACTATAGCCGAAGAGGACCTTTGTCGGTCCAAGTTTTTCCTCGAACGCAGCGGTCAGCTCCCCCGCGCTTGCCAGTCGGATCTGCACCGATGGCGGCAGGGGGCGTCCCGTCGGAGCAAGGGCGTCGAGCAGACTGTCACTGGTGCGCGTCAGGAAGCCGTTCGAGAAAAGAAAGAGCGGCGTCTCGAGCCTGCGCGCCGCGCTTTGCAGTTGGTCGAACTCGTTTGCGGTCACGACTGAACGCAGTGTCTCGCGTACGAGGACCTCGCGCGTCTGCAAGTCGTCGCTGCGCAATCTTTCATACGACCAGACGGCAAACGTTATCGCCGGAATCACGAAGAAAGCGAAGAGGGCAAGAGTGAGTCGCGCGTGATAGGTGTAGATCCAGTGGGCGGCGCGCGCCCGCGCCCAGCGGACGAAGCCTTTCTCCGGCAAGGCGCTGAGCAGCCAGAAAAATCCGGCGACGAGCAGGTCGAGAAGCAGCACCAGCACACCTCTCTCGACTCGCGCCCAGACAGATCGAAGGTCGATCTCGACGTGGGCGCGCTTCGTTCCCGCGGATGTCGAGATGAGCCTATCCCCGTGAAGCTCGTCACCAAGGCGGTGCCACTGGACATTTGACGTGTCGGCCGGCACGGCAGGGGACACGTCAGTAAGCGCCACCGCGTACGGGGGATCTCCTCCGGACGGAGATGCCATGCCCAGGAGCGCCGCGTACGGATTGGCGCTGAGAAGTCTGGTGCGCGGGAACAGGAGGATCGAGGTGACTCCGCCCGCCGGATGTCTGACGGCTGAAAGAATCTGCACGCCGGTTGGGCCTAGTATGCTCCGCGTCACCGTCTGGCGCGTTTCGATCGCCTCGCGAACGATGTTCAGTATCACGTTGGAATCCGGTTGCGCTTCGGTTACGGCAAATTCGGCAACCTGTCTGGCGCTGTCGTCCCACGCGGCGAGCGTTGCGGGGTATTCCGCTGCCGCAAGATCGGAAGACGCGAAACGCTGGAGCAGCTCAGCGCGGCTACGGGGCGGACGCGATTGCGCGAGATCCAGGGCGAACCGGCGCGTCAGGACCAGTGCGTAGTCATCGACGTGACCGAGGGCGGCAACGTCCGCTTCGGCGAGCTGCATCCGTTGGCGCAGAGTCGTCGACCACAACCCTCCGAGCGCAATGATGCCTGAGATCGACGCGATGACTACCCCCGCCCGGAAGGAAACGGAGCCCGACTTTCCCAGCGCCATGCGCAGCAGCCAGTACGCCGCGAGCAGGACCGCGAAAAGAAAAACAAACAGCGGGATTTCCCACGATAGCCAGAGTCCGGGCGTCGTCCCCCAGGGAGGTTGTCCAATGCCGCGAACAATATTGGAGGCAAAGGGAATTCCGACGCCGAGCGCTGCTACCGCACCGATGGCGGCGTAGGCACGCGCCCAGCGCGCATAGGGATGCGCGCGGATTACCGCGTACACAGCCAACAAAGTGAGCGCGGAACTGAGGAAGAGTGCGGCGGCGTTTGCCGTGAGCGGACCGGCGAGCTTCGAGAAATAGTATGCGGGATCGAACAGCCGTGACGTGTTCGAGAAGGAATTCCACGGCACGAGCGCCGTTATTGCGAGCGCGATGAAGATTGCGAACAGACGCTCCGACAGCGACCGACGGTCACGCCACGCGTAAACGAGAAACGCGAGAGCGAGAATCACGAGGGCGACGGTACCTCTGGCGCGCAGCATCGCCGCCCTGCGAAACCGCACCTCACTTGACTCCGCGAGCCGTGGAAGTGCGCGGAGAATCGGCTTCCCTTGATTGGAGAGGACTACCGGCCCGCCGCGCGCGTCTGCGGGCGGGCCGAATTCGTAGGACGCGACGCCCTCGAGGGGTGCTACGCTCGCGTCGAGCGATTCGGTGAGGCGATTGGCTGGAGGAGCAGCATGCAGAACCAGCGACGCAACGGCACGGCGATCGCCGCGAATCTTGACCACGTTAACCGTGGTGTAGAAGGGACTTATCGTCACGCTGACTGGATTCACGACGGAATCCGGGTCGGTCCTCATTCTCCCGACCCAGGCAAGCGGGCGACTGCGATCGAAGACGACTATGGACTCCCCATCCCGTTGCGGGGAACGGCGGTGGAGGTAGGAAAAGGCGGCTTGGGGATCGGCCGGGGCATCGAGCGCGGCTGTCGCGCGAGCTTCGAGTCGACTCGTGGCTTCGGAGAGTGATCGCTCGAGCGCGCGCACAGCGCCTTCAGCCGCACCTGACATCTCGCTCTCAGTTCTGGCCACAGCCCCAGCGGTTCGCGGCATTGCCGGGGTTCTGACCCACATTGCGATCAGAAAAAGCGGGATTGCGGACAACGCGAGGATTGCGCGTCGCCGCAGGCTCCCGCTTCTTACATTCTGACTACCGACTGACCCGATGACTCTTCCCTCCCCCCTTCCAGTTTCCGGCCCGCTGCGGGTCAAGGAGCTCAATCCCGCGCAGGTCACTGCCATCCTCGGCAATGATCCGCGACTCATCATACCCATTGGCACGTGCGAACAGCACGGGCCTCATCTCCCGCTGGGTTGCGACACCATCATCGTGGAGCACATGGCAGATGATCTATCAGCGGAATATGGCGTGTTGCGGGCGCCAACGGTGGAATACGGTGTGAATGTCGACACCGAGCGAGGCTTTACTGGTAACGCGTCGCTCAGAAAAAAGACCCTGCACCGGATGCTCAACGACCTCATTGATTCGTGGGAGGCAACCGGAGTCCGCGAATTCATCCTGCTCACCGCGCACGGCCACGATCCGCACCAGGAAGCCCTCGCCACCGTGACCACTACCGCGGCGCGCGTGCGCGTCGTAGACATGTTCGGAGTCAACCTGTCCGATCTCCTGGAGGGTCAGAGGGAGCAGATGCACGGAGACGAAGTCGACACGTCCATCATGCTTTTTCTGGCGCCCGAGCTCGTGAATCTCGATCTGGCGCAGGACTATATGATGTCCCGCGAGCAGCTCAGACGTTACCGACGCGGGTGGCTCACGGTTCCAAGCGGCAGCGCCGGATCGATTGG
>JALYYH010000309.1 GCA_030946665.1 Gemmatimonadota bacterium | reverse complement strand
GAGTTATTGTCGTGTTAATGGCCTTAGATGGGCCCCGAACGGGCATTTTAGGGCGCTCGGGCGAATGTAGGTCAGCCCACCTTGTTTTAGTCACGAAAAATCATATACTTAGCGCCGTTCGAGCCCCTTTGTACGGGGTGAACCCAAGCAGTTCAGCGATTTCACCCGTCAGCAACACCCCTTCGGCTGACCGGAGTCCATAAATGCCCGATAGAGAAAAGCCAGCAGTTGCTACTCCCACAGCACCTGCTCCCGCCGTCGGCGCTGCCGTCCCGCCCGTGGTGCCGCCAAAGCGCAGTCCCGGCCACCGTGGGGCTGATGTAAAAGATACCGTCGCCGAGATGGCGGCCAAGGCGCACGAGATCAGCCTCGAGGCCGGAAGCAAAATGGCGGCGGCCATGAAAGACGTCGTAGGCGCGGCAGCCGGACTTACCGGCCTCGTGCTCGAAAGCGCGCGCGACCTGCTCCAGTACATGGTCCGCCGCGGACAAATGACGCAGGAGGAAGCCGACAAGCTGATGCGCGAAGTTGAGGCTTCACACTCGAAGAGAAAGCCATTTACTCCGCCGGCGCCGTCCGCAGTGAAACCCGCCGCCAAGGTCGAGACGCCCGCCCACGCGCCTGCGGTGCAGCGACATCACGCGCCCGCTCCGATCAAGCACGCCACGAAACCGGCGGCGAAGCACGCAGCTCCCGCCAAAAAGCCGGCAGCCAAGAAAACCACGATGAAGCCCGCGGCGAAGAAGCGCCCAGTCAAGGCGGCCGGGAAGTCGAAGTCCAAAGCTTCAGGCAAGACCGCCAAAAGAAGGTAGGTCGTGGTCATACCGCGTGGCGATGCGGTCGCGCTCGCCCGCGCTCTGATAAAAATCGACTCGAGAAATCCCACCCTCGCCCCTGACTCACCGGGCGAAGGCGATTGCGCTCAGACCCTCGCCGCCGTGCTCGACGATTGGGGGTTTGCCGTTCAACTGATCGATGGCGCGCCTGGTCGTCCCAATGTTGTGGCGCGGATTGGACCAGCGAATGCCCCGGCCCTCATGCTCAACGGTCACCTCGATGTAGTCGGCGTCGAGGGAATGATCCACGAGCCATTCGCCGGTGATCTGCGCAACGGTCGCATCTACGGCCGAGGGTCGGCCGACATGAAGGGCGGTTTGGCGGCCACGTGCGCCGCGGCTGCCACCAGCGCCAGGAGGGATTCGCAGCGCCAGGTTCTCGTCACCGCCGTCGTGGACGAAGAGTACGAGAGTCTCGGCATGCGCGCTCTCCTCGCGGCCGGTATCCGCGCCGAGGAGGCGATCATCACCGAGCCGACCAGGCTCGCCATCTGTCCCGCGCACCGCGGATTCGCCTGGTTCGATGTCCAGTTGCGGGGCAAAGCCGCGCACGGCAGCCGCTATGACGTAGGGATCGACGCAATCATGCACGCGGGGCTGCTCCTCGCCGAGCTGGACCGATTGGAGCACACCCGTCAAGCGGGTCCAATCCATCCTTTGCTTGGCCGCGGCTCGCTCCATGCCTCGACTATCGAGGGCGGGGTGGGAATGTCGACCTATCCCGAGCTGTGCAAGCTGGCAATTGAAAGGCGAACGATACCCGGCGAATCCGTCCAGAAAGTGACGCGGGAGATCACTGACGCCTGCGCGCGCGTGAAGGCGGGCCGACCGGAATTCGACGCCAGAGTTACATTGAGTACGGCACAGCTTCCGAGTGATGTGCCGGTTAGTGCCGCGATAGTGAAAAGGCTCGTCGGCGCTGTCGAGCGCGAAGACATTCCGGTCAGAATCGAAGGGCTTTCCGCTTGGACGGATGCCGCCCTGCTCAATGAAGCCGGAATTCCGACTGTCTGCTTTGGCCCGGGCGACATCGCTCTTGCTCACGCAGCGGAAGAATTCGTGCCGGTAGACGACATCGAGCGCGCAACGAGAGTGCTCTCGCGCGTCGTCGGCGAGTGGTGCGGCGAAGGGTAGGCCGCACGAGCAAGGAGACGTTCATTGGCTGAGTTTACGCACAAGCAGTACGACATTCTCGAGCGCGCGATCACCAACGGCAAACGGATATCTGCCTATCGGCGCGGAACCGAGTACGTCGTCGTCCCCACCAGCCTGCGGATTATCAGCGGCCGCGAAGCCGTGGAGGCCACGCATCCGACCACCGGCGATCAGATCACGCTTTATCTCGACGAGATGGACAGCTTCGAGGTCGTGAAGTGACGAGCGCCAAGTCCGGCGACCTGGTTGCGATCTACGCCGACGAGTCCTGCATCGGCAACGGACGGGACGGCGACAACCCGGGCGGCGCGGGGGGACTGATCGAGTGGCTCCATCCAAAGTCCAACGAGGTCACTCGTTGCGACTACTGGATATCAGACCCGTCCACGACCAACAACCGAATGGCCTTGCGGTCAGTGATCGATGCGTTCCGCGCCATCTCCCGGAATGGAAACACCTATCGCGTATTGTTTACGAGCGATTCCAAGTACATCGTCGAAGGGATGACATCGTGGGTCGAGGGGTGGATGGCACGGGGCTGGAAGCGAAAGGGTGGTGCGATCGAGAACCTGGAATTGTGGAAGGAGGCGGTGGCCGCCGCGTCGCAGCATGAGTGCCAATGGAGATGGGTGCGCGGACACAACGGCCAGCCGCAGAATGAATACGCAAATTTCCTGGCGACACGGGCGGCAGCGGAACAATCCAATTCAGGCGGGTTACGGCAATCTGAGTTCGCCAGCTGGATGGCGAAGCACCAGGAGGGGCCGCTCCGCCTGAAGGAAACCGCTGCCTTCCCCGATCTTCATACATTCCAGCCGAGCAAGCGAGCATGGACGATCTAGACCGACTCTTTCAGCGATTGGTGCACAACATCCGGAACGGTCACGCCGAGTATCTGAGCGTGCCTTTCACGGTGCAGGAGCTGTACGACACCCTGGTCCCGTACAGGCACTACCGTCGCGACCTCGGCATCGAGACGAACCAGGATTATGAAGCGGCGCTGACCCGCCTGCTTGCCGGGGAGAACGGGTACATTCGCGCCGACCAGTCGATGCAGGACCGGCTGAAAAAGGAATTGGGATCACAGCATCCCGACCTGGGCGCGTTCCGCGATTACGCGGAGACACGCATCTCTCTCGTACCCGCCGCTGTGCAGAAGCTCGGTGTCTCGATTCCATCCCAGAACGCGGGTGGTTATTCGGTCGGAGCGCACGGGGCCGGCGCAAACGGGGGTAACGGATCGACGGATTCGACGACATTCTCCGTACCAGCGCTCTCTACAATGGAGATGCCCGACGGCTGTCGCTTCTGTGGCGGCACGCTTCCCCAGAGCAGACCGGTGACCTATTGCCCGCACTGCGGACAGAATCTCGCCGCCAAGCATTGCGAAGGATGCGGGGCCGAGCTGGATCCGGTGTGGAAGTTCTGCGTCAACTGCGGCAAGAAGGCATGATCACCTCCGCGCGCCATTAGATGGGCACGAGCGCGCGCGCAGAAACCGGAAGCGTCGTCTTCCTGTCCGCGGTCCGAACTCCATTCGGCACCTTTGGCGGCAAGCTCAAGGATTTTTCGCCGGTCGACCTGGCAGTTCATGCATCCAAGGCCGCATTAGACCGCGCGGGAATTGCCGCCACCGATGTCGATCAGACAATCTTCGGCAACGTCCTGTATACCACCTGCGATTCGATTTACTTCGCCCGCCATGTCGCGCTAAAGAGCGGATGCAGGCAGGAGACTTCCGCACTCACGCTCAACCGTCTCTGTGGCTCCGGTTTCCAGGCGGTAGTGAGCGGCGCGCAGGAGATAATCCTCGGTGACGCGCAGCTCTGTCTGGTTGGCGGCGCCGAATCGATGTCCCAGGCACCTCACGTCACTCGCGGCTTGCGCTGGGGAACGCCACTCGGCAGGTCACCGGTGATGGAAGACGTTCTCTGGGAAGGACTCACCGATTCGTACGTCGGACTCGGTATGGCCGAAACCGCCGAGAACCTCGCCGAGCGTTACAAGCTCGATCGCGGATGCGTCGACGAGTTCGCGTTGAGGTCGCAGCAGCTATCCAAAGCGGCGTGGGACGAGGGCGTTTTTGACGATGAAGTCGTCCCCGTTCCGATTCCCAATCCGAAAACCGGAAAAGCCGACGAGCTCGCGAGGGATGAGCACATGCGTCCCGATACTTCGGCCGAGAAGCTCGCGGCGCTCAAGCCCATCTTTCGAAAGGGAGGCGTGGTTACCGCTGGGAACGCATCTGGAATAGGCGATGGCGCTGCGGCCATGGTGATCGCCAGCGAGAATTTCGCGCGCGATCGCGGCCTGAAGCCATTGGGGCGACTTATCGCGTGGGGAGTAGCTGGTGTCGATCCAGCCGTCATGGGTATCGGACCCGTCCCCGCATCGAAAATTGCGCTCGCCAAAGCCGGTCTCTCGATCGACGACATGGATCTGATCGAGGTGAACGAAGCCTTTGCGGCGCAGACCTGCGCGGTCGAACGCGAGCTGGCGCTCCCGCGAGAGCGGCTGAACGTGCACGGCGGCGCAATCGCATTGAGCCATCCGCTTGCCGCGTCGGGAGCAAGGATCACGGCCCATCTACTGCATGCCTTGCGTGCGCAGGGAAAGCGCTACGGCCTTGGAACCGCGTGCATCGGTGGCGGTCAGGGCATCGCCCTGATAGTTGAATCCATTCATTAGACCAACCTTGTCGGAGTGAAAGAGAAAAAATGACGCTGCTGATCCGGATTCTCACGGTGGCTGGCGCCGCCACAATGTTGGCGTCGTGCGCATCGGTGGGAGGAGGCGGTGGAGGAACGGTAACGAACGGCGGTGGGCCGGCCGACCAGACCATCGGCGCGCCGAACGCCGTCTGGCCGATCAATACTCGCGAACACGTGGATCTCTGGCTCCACGGCTACGCGCTGCTGCAGGAAGACACGACCTTCGTTCCGTTCTTCAAGCGCGGATACAGCACCAACATGATCGTTCTGAAGAACAGGGCGAACGTCGTGACGCAGCTGGACGCGAACCGTGATCGCCTTCGGGCCCGACTGGCAGTGAACCCGCAGTTGATCAACGCGCAATTCGTTCCGCTTTCGTTTTCTTCGTGGACCGAGATGTCTCAGGGCATTGATCTCTTCGTGAGGGCGGGAGGAGATCCGCGTGCCGCCTCGTCACAACAACAGGCGCAGGCGATTGCTTTCCTGGCCGCCTACTTCCCCACCTCCGCCGATCGCGACTGGCTCCGGTTATTCGCGCAGTCGCTGGGCGACGAGAGCAACAAATTCTACCATTCCTACTGGGGCGAGCAGCAGCGCGAGCGAAGGAACGTGCTCGATCTGGTGGACACGCTCTGGCAGAACAAGTATCGGCCGAGGATGCAACGATTCCTCAACAACACCCAGCAAGCTCAGGGTGATGTCCTTCTCTCGCTCCCGCTCGATGGCGAAGGACGATCGCTGACGAATGGGAAGCAGGCGAACACTTTCACCGTCACCTTTCCCGATCGTCCCAGCGATGCGGTCCAGGCGATCTACGTGATCGCTCACGAGGCGGTGTCCGGTATTGCCAGCACGGCGGTGGCGGACAACATCACGCCGGAGCAGCGACGCACCGGAGTGGCGGAACGCTATCAGAGCTCCGCGGCGGTGCGCGGCGGTGCGCTGCTCCTGCAGCACACTGCGCCGGAGATCCTCGATGGGTACATGCGGTACTATCTCGCATCGGTGAACCGCGCGCCCGGCGCCAATCTCCAGGCGACCTTCATCGCGACCTTTGCGCTGCCGGATACCATCCGCGACGCACTGACTCGTCAGCTCGAGGTCGTACTCGGAGGGATTTAAGCAGATATAATTCTGCATGGCCGATGAGAAGTCTTCACTCCCCGCTCGACAGACGCTGCTCGATAGACAGGCGCTGGAGCGGGTTCTCGCTCGGGCGGCGGAACTGCAAGGCGCCGGCTCGCTGCCCGATTCCACCGATCTCATCAGCGAGAGTCAGCTCCTCGACATAGGAAACGAAGTCGGGCTCAATCCCGCCACGATCAACCAGGCGTTGGCTGAGGAGAGAACTCGCGTCAACGTCCCTGAAGAGAGAAGCCTCGTCGCCCAGATCGCGGGCGCGGGCTTCGCAACCGCGACGAGAACTGTCCCGGGAACGCCACGCGATGTGCTCGCCTCCATCGATTCGTGGATGCAGCGGGAGGAGTGTCTTCAGGTCCAGCGCAGATTCTCCGATCGCATCACCTGGGAGCCGCAGCGCGGATTGTTCGGGAAGCTGCGCCGGACAGTGAACCTCAGCGGACACGCATACTATTTGGTAGACGCGCAGCAGGTCTCGGCTACCGTCCTTCCCGTTGATTCCACGCGCGTGGTCGTGCGTCTGGACGCCGACATCCATCAGAGTCGCGCACGCCGAGTCGGATTCGGCGGGCTGCTGGTAGGAGCCGGTGGCGTAGCCGCCGGGCTCCTGGGTCTGGGTCTCGTCGTCGCTCATCTCCCGCTTTTGATTGCTGTTGGAGTTGCGGTGCTGCCGTTCGCTGGCGGCACGGCTGGCGCTTACAAGGTCGCTCACAGCCACCGCGGCGTTCTCTCCGGTGTGCAGCTCGCGTTGGAGCAGGTGCTCGACCGACTGGAGCACGGCGAATTTGCACGGCCCGGCCTGCTCGACACGATCGCTTCGCGTCCAAAGCTGCCGCGCCGTTAACATGCCTTCCCACTCCAGAGAGTGAGCCGCGGATGAAAGAAATAAAGGCAGTCGGCGTCCTTGGCGGCGGACTCATGGGAAGCGGAATCGCGCAGGTGGCTGCAGCGGCCGGGTTCCCCACCGTGGTTCGGGAAGTGACCGAGTCTCTCGCCGCAAAATCGCGACAGGCGATCGAGAAATCTCTCGCGAAAGGGATCGAGCGAGGTAAAACCACAGAGGGAGACCGCGACAAGACACTGAAGAATCTCCGGTTCGTGACCGACCTCGGTCAGCTCGCCGATTCAGATCTATTCATCGAGGCTGTCGTCGAAGATCTCGACGTAAAGAACAGTCTCTGGTCCCAGTTGAACGCGCTCGCCAAGCCCGACGCGATCTTTGCTTCGAACACGTCGAGCCTCACCATCGTCGCGATGGCGACGGCGAGCGGGCGGCCGGATCGGATGCTCGGGCTTCACTTCTTCAATCCCGCCCCATTGATGAAGCTGGTCGAAGTGGTCCGCACCATAACCACCAGTGAGGAGACAGAGCAGCGGGCGCTCGCCTTCGTGCGGGCGGTGGGCAAGGAGCCGATCAGGGCGAAAGACAACTCGGGATTCGTGGTGAACCTGCTTCTCATCCCCTACATGCTCGACGCGATCAATGCGCTGGAGTCAGGTGTCGCCTCGGTGGAGGACATCGACAAGGGGATGCAGCTGGGGGCGGGCCACCCAATGGGACCGTTCACTCTTCTCGATTTTGTCGGACTGGATACCGCTTACAAGATCGCGGAGATCATGTTCACGGAGTACCGCGACAAGCGCTACGCTCCTCCACCGCTGCTCAAGCGCATGGTGCTCGCCGGAATGCTCGGCAAGAAATCCGGAAGCGGATTCTATGATTACTCCGAGAATCCTCCGCGCGTGAACAGCCTCGGGCTATGATGCTGCTTCCGATGCTCGCCGGAGCCGAGCCGTGACTCCGCCCGGATTTCGCGGGACGTTCCGCGAGGACGAGCTCGCTCGCGCCGTTTACTCGGAGGCAGCGGGAATCGGCCGCGCCATCCCAACGGCGGTCGCGGTACCGGTCGATCCGGACGACGTCGTCACGCTGGTGAGATGGGCAGCAGACACAAGAACGAGTCTCATTCCGCGCGGCTCGGGCAGCAGCATGTCAGGCGGCGCGATCGGAAAGGGCGTCATCGTTGACCTCTCGCGCATCAATCACCTCGGTAAGATCGATGAGAGAGGTCGAACGGTCTGGAGTGAGCCCGGGGTTCTCTGGTCGAAGCTCGACGTGGAAGCAAGAAAGCGCGGTCTCCGCCTTCCTGTCGACCCATCGAGTGGAAGCTTTTGCACTTTGGGGGGAATGGTCTCGACGAACGCATCGGGCGCTCACACCCTTCACTACGGGTCCACGCGCGCGTGGGTGAATGCGCTCGACTGTGTCTTCAGCGATGGTGCTCGCGAGGTGATCACGCGTGGCGAGACACCGCCCAAGCGAATCGAGGCCGTCGCCCGTTTTCTTCGCGACTCCCACGGCGAGATAGTCGCAATCGACAAGCGCAGACCCGTGCTCCACGAGGGAGTCCGCAAGGAATCATCGGGATACGCCGTTCACGACTACGCGACAAAGGCGGACCTGATTGACCTGCTCGTCGGCAGCGAAGGAACGCTCGCGATTATCGTCGGGATCCAGTTTTTGCTCTCGCCCGTGCCGGTGGCGACGAGCAGTGTGCTCGGATCCTTTTCCTCGCTCGAGGAAGCAACGGCGGCGGCGATGATGGCAGTGGAGACGGGCGCGAGCGCCTGTGAGCTGCTCGACAAGACCTTTCTCGTGTACGCCGCGAGCGCGCCGGGTGCAGACGAGGCATTGCGCCAACGCATCAAAGGCGCGGCGGCCATTCTTCTCGCCGAAGTCGAAGGCGAGAGCGCTGAGGCGGCGGTGACGCGCGCTGAGGATCTCGCCATCGCCTTCAGGGGAGCCGGTGCGAGGGAAGTCGATATCGCGTTGACGCCGGAAAGCGAGCACGCCCTTTGGGAGCTTCGTCATGCCGCGAGTCCGATCCTGGCCGCACTCGACAATTCGACGTCGATGCAGTTCATAGAGGACGGCGCGGTTCCTCTGCCACGATTGCCGGAATACATCGAGGGCGTGCGGCGCGCTCTGGCCGATAGAGCCGTAAGCGGAGTCATCTTTGGACACGCGGGCGACGCACACGTGCACGTGAACCCTCTCGTGGATGTCGGAGATCCCGATTGGCGCGATAAGGTTTTCGGTCTTCTCGAGGATGTGGTCGGCCTCACCACGCGACTCGGAGGAACGTTGACGGGAGAGCACGGAGACGGGCGGCTCCGCACGCCCTTGCTCGATCGAGTCTGGAACAAGGATGCTCTGCGGGCATTCGCGCTGGTCAAGAAAGCGTTCGATCCTGCCAACATTTTTAATCCGGGAGTGAAGATTCCCCTTCCGAACCAGAAGCCGATCGAGGACATCAAGTACGATCCGTCGCTTCCTCCGCTTCCCCGGGAAGCACGGGCCGCGCTCGACAGCGTTGTGAAAGCGCGCGCGTACGATCGGTTCCGGCTGTCGTTGATCGGCAGTTCATCTTAGCTTTCTGCCGCCCTCGTCACACTCCACCCACAAGCCTTTGATTTTTTCCGAGCCCCGTCTCACCCTCCTCGCGCGTCCGTCGTTCATCGAGCCCGACCATCTCCGCGTCAACTGGCTTGGCGAGAGCACCGACGGAGAAAAGCTCGCCGAGTTCGCGGGACGACTCTGCTACATGAGTCAGAAGAATCCGGCGAGCCGCGCCACGCGGGACTACCTCGAGAACATCAAGAAGCAGGGACACGGCAGCGTACTCGAGCACGCGAACTATTCGCTTCTCCTCGAAGGAGTGAGTCGGTCGCTGACCCACGAGCTGGTGCGGCATCGGGCCGGTTTCGCCTACAGCCAGCTCAGTCAGAGATACGTCGATGAGTCCGACGCGAATTTCGTCGTTCCTCCCGCGATTGT
>JALYYH010000306.1 GCA_030946665.1 Gemmatimonadota bacterium | reverse complement strand
TGCGCTCGCCGCGATCCCACGCCGCGAAGCGGAACCTTCCGCTGCCCACCGGCGAGCGGGCGAACTGGCTCTCTCTCATCGAGGCAGGAGATAGCGTCTTCAGCAAATGCGATGGAAGAATGGCAATAGGATTTGCCGCCTTGAAGAAGGCATCGGGCGTCCGTTGGTGAAACCAGACGCGGGCGGTTAGCGAGTCGACGACGGAAACCGAGTCGACGTTGTCGAGATCGGAGGCGAGCGGAGATGCGAACGCCGTGTCCTTCACCAACGCGAAGGTGTAGCGCACATCCTCAGCCCGCACAGCAGATCCGTCATGCCAGCGGGCGCGCGGATTTAGGTGGAACGAGACCGACATCGAGTCAGGTGCCCAGCTCCAGCGATCGGACAGGCGGGGCGTGAATCCGGCGTCGGCGACGGTGTTGAGGCCCGGGCCAATGTCCGCGAGGTTGTCGAAAATCTGATCAACGACCTGCTTGCCCTGCAATGTCATCGTTAGCGGGGGCAGGAGAAGGTCGGCATCGGCAGCCGAGGAGAGCACGATCGTCCCTCCAACGCGCCCCTTGGCGGTGCTGGCCGCCTTCCCAATATCCTGAGAGCAACCAACCACCAGCGCGGAAAGCATCAGGGGCACGAAAACGCGGAATCCTTTCCTCATGCGGGCAACACCCGGGCTGATAATTGGTCCATCCTGAAGACCGCAGTACGCTGTGGCGTCGGGCGCGCGGGGAGGTCCGCGGATTCTGCCCAGTTCAGGAATGCTTCGAGAAGCTGCGGATCGAACTGTCCCTCTGATGAGCGCATCTCCTTCGCGGCTCGCGAATGAGACATGCTGTCGCGATACGACCGCGCCGTGGTGAGGGCATCGTAGACATCCGCCACGCACAGGATTCGCGCAGCGAACGGGATCTTCTCACCAGCGAGACGGTCCGGATAGCCCGTGCCGTCCCAGCGCTCGTGATGATTCCTGATTACCGCCCGCACGTCTCCGGGGAAATCGATGTCCGCCACCAGCTCGAGACCAGCCTCAGGATGACGCTTCATCATCGCCCATTCATCCGCCGACAACTTTCCTGCCTTGTTCAACACTTCCGTGGGAACGATGATCTTGCCGATGTCGTGGAGCAGTGCGCCGAGCCTGAACCAGAACAGGGAACGCGAGTCCATTCCCATGCTGTCGGCGAGAACGCAAGCAAAGAAAGCCACGCGTTCGCAGTGGCCCTGGGTGTAGTGGTCCTTGCTTTCGATGGAATCGCCCCAGTGATGCGCCATCTCGAGGAAGCGAGACTCCAGCGCGGCGTTCCGCCGTTCCACTTGCGCGACACGGTGCTGCGCCTTGAGACGAGAGTACAGGGCGTGGGATTGGTTGAGATGAGCGAGCATGTCGCGATGGCGCTTCTGCGTCCAGTACAGCTCGGCGAGCTGCTCGGCGACATCTGCCTTGAGCAACAGGTCTTCCGCTTCCTCCGCGCACTCGCCCGCACGTCCGAGGTATTCCGCGGCCTTCACGTAATCCCCGCGCTCGCGGGCGATGACTCCGACGTGGCGGAATACTTCCCCGCGCCAGGACGGCGCAATCTCTCCCGTCAGCGCCAGCAAGGTTTCGACTCGTTCCTGAGCCTCGTCGAAGCGGCCTGTGGCGATGCACAGCTGAACCTGATTCAATGCAACGTTCATCTCGTTCGGATGATCGTGCTGTGCCCCGAACGCCTCGGCTGCCTCCGCGTAGGCAGCCTCCGCCTGATCGAGCTCACCGAGGTCGGTATAGGCGAGCCCGATATTGTTGAGAACCTGTGCCGCGTGATCGAGCATCCCGAGCGCTCTGTAGCCGGCGAGGCTTCGCTGAAAGGATGCGAGCGCTCCACGAATGTCGCCGCGGATGCTGGCGACGGTGCCGAGGTTCTGGTCAATCATTGCCATCGCCTCGGAATCTCTGATGGATTCCGCCGTGACTCTCGCTTCCCGGTAGATGAACTCGGCCCTATCGAGGTCGCCGCTGGTCTGGTGGACGATTGCGACGACGTTGAGCGCCTGAGCGATCTTTGACGCGGACCCGGCGGCTGTCGCCGCGGCAACCGCGGCCTCGAGAACATCCATCGCTGCCCCGCGGTTCCCCTGCTCCAGATAAACGCGCCCAAGCCAGCGCAGGGCGGACAGCCGCGTCTGCTCGTGGGCCAGGGGGTCGCGCACCAGGCACTCGTAGCTTACCGCTGCGTCGCTCCAGCGTCCTTCGCGCTCTGCCAGCTTCGCCTCTTCGACTAGAGCCTTCATCTCCGGTGGCTCCCCTTCTCGGGAGCCGGGTGTGGAGCGGACCGTCACGACGACGCTAGAATGGTGCGGCGGACGGAGCCCTCGTCGCGAAGTTTCCTCGCGAGGGTCGGCCGCGAAATGCCGAGTATGCGGGCGGCCGCGCTCAAATTCCCACCTGTGAGCCCGATCGTCGTGTGAATCGCTTCATCGACGATCGCCTGAAGTGATTTTCCTTCGGACGGAATGCGGATGACTCCGCCGGCGGGAGTTTCGACCAACGGTATGAACGACCGGCGCTGCAGCGACAGGTGATGAGGCTGAATGACGTCTCCGGTGCACACCACTACAGAGCGCTCGATGACGTTCTTGAGCTCCCGGATGTTGCCAGGCCAGCGATGTCTCTCGAGTGCGCTCACCGAGTCCGGGGCGAGACGCAGACTCTCGCGGCCCTCGGCCTCCGCGTGACGCTTGACGAAATAATGGGCGAGTATGGGAATGTCGCCCTCACGCTCGCGCAGCGCCGGCAGCTCCAGGCGCGCGACGTTCAACCTGTAAAACAGGTCGGCGCGAAAGCGATTGTCGGCTACGGCCGTCTCCAACGACGAGTTGGTACCGGCGACGATGCGCGCTGAAAGAGCCCGCTCCTCCGATCCGCCAAGGCGACGAAAGCGTCTGTCTTCCACGACGCGAAGGAGCTTTGCCTGCAGCTTGAGTGGGAGCTCGGCAACTTCGTCCAGAAACACGGTGCCTGCGCCGGCGACTTCAAACAAGCCGCGCTTCAGCGTGCGGGCATCGGTGAACGCGCCAGGCTCGTGTCCGAACAGCTCGCTTTCCAGCAGCGTCTCGGGGATTGCGGCACAGTTGATCGCCACGAAGGGCTCGGCGGCGCGCTGACTTGCGGCGTGGATTCCGCGCGCAAACAGCTCCTTGCCGGTGCCAGTTTCACCGACTAGCAAAACCGTTACGCTACGACTCGTGGCCACTTGAGTCGCCAATGCAATGACATCGCGGATCGCCGCGCTCTCACCTATTACGTGAGAGTTCCAGCGCTCCGCCGAAACATGCTGCGTTCGGGCTGAGATGGTTGCACCGGTCCTGTATGGCGTGGCCGCTCGAATGCGCCACGCACGGAATGTCAGATAGCCAGTCTATTTCGAGCTCAGCAAACCACCGAGGGCTCACATTCCAGACGAGGAGCAGGGCCTCCAAGTCACCGACCTCTAAGCGGTTAGGGCTTTCCCTCGGCGCTGACGACCTTACGCGCCCGGGAGGGGGCCCTTAGCTCGGCAGCGACGCCAGTAACGCGTTGATCTCAGCTGCTTCGTGCTGCGCGCCCACGTCCTCAAAGGACTCCGCCGCCTCGCGCCAGGCCAGGCGGGCCTCATCGGCGTGCCCAAGCGCTCTCGAGGTTTGCCCGAACTCTCGCAGCATCTCTGCCTGGAGGAGGCGGTCTTCCAGGCCTTCGGCCTCGAAGATCGCAATTCGGAGCGTGGCGATGCTCGCATCGTAAGCGCCCCTCTCCCGCTCAATTCGCGCGCGACACTTCAGCGCGCCGGCGATGGTGAGGTGGTCGCCGCGACTGCTCGCACCTTCGAACGCACGCCGGCAGGCCTCCTCCGCCTGATCCAGCTTTCCGACAGCGATCCACACCTCGGCCAGGTTGAGGGTGAGAATGCTCTCCACGAGGGTGTCGCCGCGCCCTTTGGCGATGGCGAGCCCGCGCTCGAGCGTCTCGATGGCGCGCTGGTAATGTCCCAGCTTGTTGTAGAGCATTCCGATGTTGTTCAGAACCCAGGAGACTGCTTCTTCGTCCTTGGCGCCGTCAAAGGAGCCGAGGCTGCTCGAGTATCGGGCCTCGGCGCCGGCAAGATTTCCGCGCATGTTGAGCAAAACGCCCAGGTTCTGTTCGATCATGCTCAGGAGTCGCACGTCGCCCACTTTCGCGGCAAGCTCGGATGCCTGGGCGTACAGTCGCTCGCTCTCGGTGAGATTACCCCTCCGCTGCGCGATGATAGCGAGGCAGTTGTACCCGGCAGCCCTTGCCTTCAACGAGCCGCAAGCTTCAGCGTGAACAAGGCTCTGTTTGTAGCAGCTGTTTGCTATCTCCGTTTCGCCCTGCTCGCGATGCACTGTTCCTTTCCACCTTAATGCGTCCGCGAGGAGAGGAAGATCCTTCTCATCCGCGAGCAGCGAAAGCGCGTCGTCGTAAAGCCTCAGCGACCGTGCTGTATCCCCGCGCTGTTCTGCTTCGCGGGCCAGGCTGACGAGACTCGAGGCGCTGCCGGATTCAGGCTGCGTCATGGTGCCGCCAGACGGTAATTGGTGTCATGTCTCAACCCTCGCCAAATCGCCAATGCAAGGCGATTAGTAGCCGTTAGACCCACGCTGTTAGTTGACCAGCACCCAGACGTTGGAGATGAGGATGTAGCGTGAGAAGTGGTTGATGGTCCACACGTGCGATTCAGCAACTCGCTCCGCGCCGAAATATGTCGTTGCGGCTTCGAGCTCCGAGGGAGACGCCGAATCATCGACATCGATTCCGCCATTTTCATCGGGCAGGTACGCAGAGCGGACCCCGTTGAGCGCATCGGTTCCGTAGCTCGCGGTATTCTGGAGACCCTGAATGCCTGTGACGGGCTTGAGGAACTGCAGACCGTGCGGCAGCATCTGGTACGCCACGTGTGAGCCGGCCTCGGCGACGATGGTTATCGTCGTGGGCGTCGCAAGCGCACCGCTCGGGATGTCCATTGTGAAGTCGGAGCCCGGCAGCGACAACGTACCACCCGCCGGACCGACGACTGCCGAAACGCTCTGCTCGGCGCGCGAATGGGCAGGTCCCCATCGAACCGCGCGAGCTTTGCTGCCAGCTCGGACCAGCGAGAAGGAGGACCGGAGTGAGACGAGCACCGGCTGCGAAGGCGGACTTGTCGAGCGCGAGAAATCGCCACAGGCAAGGGCGGCGACTGCGCCGAAAGTGAGTACTGCGCGGTGTAACGCACGATGAGACAACATCGTGAAAGCCCCCGAAAGAGGATGATGGTTCTATCATTCGGTGGCTGGCATAGGGCGTGCCCCGCGCTAAGTCCAGCAAATACAAGGAGTTAGAAGAATATGAAGCCTTGCTTGATGCATTTCGTTATAACGTTCCGTTACCATCGGAAACGTTTCGTTCTAGTCGCTTGATTGAATTCAGGACGAAGAGCTCGAGGCGAAGATTGCCTGCCTTTGCGGCGTTGGTCGCCCAGGAATGTCGGCGGTTCCCGCCCAGGCGATGAACATTTTCAGGAGCTCAGGGTCGAACTGCCCCTCCGAGGAGAGCATCACTTCGGCAGCGCGCGCGTGTGTGAGGCCCGGACGGTACGAACGCGTGGTGGTGAGAGCGTCATATACGTCAGCTACGCAAAGGATCCGGGCAGCGAGCGGGATTTCTTCTCCCGCCAACCCGTCCGGATAACCTTTTCCATCCCACCGCTCGTGGTGGTTCCGAATGATCGCCGCGATGTCTCCGGGAAAGTCGATGTCGGCGACCAGCTCGAGCCCGGCCTCCGGATGCCGCTTGATTATCGCCCACTCTTCCTCGGTGAGCTTGCCAGGCTTGTTCAGGACTTCGGTCGGTACGATGATCTTTCCGATGTCGTGTAGCAGCGCCCCGATTCTGAACCAGAACAGCGAGCGAGCGTTGAACCCAGCACTGTCGGCAAGGACGCAAGCAAAGAACGCGACTCGCTGGCAATGACCCCGGGTGTACCGATCCTTGCTTTCGATCGAGTCGCCCCATTGACTAGCCATCTCCAGAAACCGCGACTCGAGCGCGCCATTCTTCTTCTCGACTTGAGCGAGACGATGCTGCGCCTTCATTCGCGAATACAGTGCGTGCGCCTCGTTCAGGCTCTGAAGCATTTCTCGGTGGCGCTTCTGCGCCCAGAAAAGCTCCGCCAGCTGCTCCGCGACATCCGCTTTGAGAAGGAGGTCGCCGGTCTCGGCGGCGTGCTGGCCAGCTTTGTTCAGATATTCCGCCGCCTCAGCGAACTGTGCGCGCTCGCGCGCGATCACGCCCAGGTGGCGGAAGACTTCTCCCCTCCAGGCGGGCACTTCGTCGGTTCTGACGGCGAGCAGCTCATTACAGTGCGACCAGGCCTCGTCGTAGCGTCGCCCGGCGATAAAGAGCTGGACCTTGTTCACGGCGAGATCGAGCTGACGCGCCCTGTCTCCCTGTTCCTCGAATGCGCGTGTGGCCTGGGCGTAGGCGGCCTCTGCGTCGTCAAGCTCGCCGAGCTCCATGTACGCCAACCCGATGTTGTTGAGAACCTGCGCCTCGTGGTTTCGCATTCCCAGCGACTGGTAACCGAGATGACTCAATCTGAATGCCTCGAGCGCCCCGCGTAGATCTCCGCG
>JALYYH010000303.1 GCA_030946665.1 Gemmatimonadota bacterium | reverse complement strand
CGTAGAGATCAGCCACTCGATCGTCGGCTCCAACGCCAAGCTGACGAAATCGGTGCTGCGCAACTCGCTGATCGGAGATGATACGATCGTCGAAGGAGTGAAGGGAGAGGTGACGGTGGGGGATCACTCAGAGGTGCACGCATCGTAGACGCGTCTTCACCCAGCACTCCGAAGCCAAAGCTCGGACGCAACATCCTCGGTCTGAGCGCGGTGAGCTTCTTCACCGATGTGTCGACCGAGATGATCTATCCGCTGCTGCCGGTTTTCCTCTCCAGCGTGCTGGGAGCGAACGCCAGCTTCATCGGCGCCATCGAGGGCGTCGCTGAGACGACGGCATCGCTGCTCAAGCTCGTCAGCGGGTGGTGGTCGGACAAGGTTGGCAGTCGCAAACGGCTGGTGGTGATAGGCTATGGGATCGCGTCCATAGTGCGTCCGTTTACAGCGATGGCGAGGAGCGCGAGCCAGGTGCTGTTCATCCGCCTGACCGATCGCATCGGAAAGGGAATCCGCACAGCGCCGCGCGACGCGCTGCTCGCCGACTCCGCGCCGGAGACGGGTCGCGGGCGTGCGTTTGGATTTCACGCCGCCGCCGACAACGCTGGCGCGGTAGTCGGACCATTGCTGGCGTTCCTCTTTCTCAAGATGCAGGGAATCGGCTCGCTGGAGGGAACGAAGCGCTTGCTCCCGCACGACGAGCAGGCGTTGCGCAACGTGTTCTGGCTCGCTTCGATCCCCGCCGCGATAGCGATGGTCATTCTTATCATCGTCGTCCGCGATGTGCCGAAGCGCGATACACGCGAGAATGCAGCTGCCGAGTCAGCGCCGGCAATTCACGCCGGACTCTCCAGTCGGTTCTGGGCGTATCTGGTCGTCGTCCTTGTCTTCACGCTGGGGAATTCCACCGACGCGTTTCTGTTGCTGCGGGCGAATCAGCTCGGCGTGCCGATCGCGATGGCGCCAATTCTCTGGGCAGCGCTCAATTTCGTCAAGTCCGCCACCGGTACCTACGGCGGCCAGCTCTCGGATACTCTCGGGCGCAAACCGTTGATCGTCGCCGGTTGGCTGTTGTACTCGGCGGTGTACTTTGCGTTCGGCTGGGCGAGCGCGGCGTGGCAGGCGTGGGTGTTGTTCGGCGTCTACGGACTTTTTTACGGGATGACGGAAGGGACGGAGAAGGCCCTCGTCGCCGATATCGTTCCGAGCACACGGCGAGGATCTGCATTTGGATGGTACAATCTGGCGATCGGCCTGGGCGCGCTGCCTGCCTCACTGATTTTCGGGGCGATCTGGGATCGCGCGGGTGCACCGAGCGCCTTTGTGTTCGGCGCCACTCTCGCCCTCATGGCGGCGCTGATGATGGCGTTCGTCGCCCCGTCCTCCGCCATTCGCGAGGCGAAGTGATCTCGTAGGCGACAGCGCGGTTACGCGTACTCCTCCGCGTTTGGTATGCTGGACACTTCACCAACCGCACCATCGCCGAGGAGGAAGTATGAAACACACAAATGGCGAAGGAGTTCTTTTTGTAGCGCTGCTCGCGGCCGCTTTTGGCTGTGCCGATCCCACGACCCGCACTGTCGGTCCGAGTGCGTCGAACAATGCGTGGAGCGAGCCTTCCACATTCTCCGCGAATGACGAGAGGGCCGCCCTGACGAAGATTGCGCGGCTGGTCGCGGTGGCGATGGACAACGAGCCGGCCCGGCAGCATCTCAAACGCGACATGAGAGCGGCGCGATTCCACGAGCACAAGCTCGAGCTGCTCCCCTACCTCCGCTCCAAGGATGGAAGAGCGCTGCTCGACCGTCTGGTGAAGTTGAGCGGCGGCAGCGAGAGCGATTTGCTGAGGACGCTTTCCTCGATTCGGCGTCTCGAGTTCTATATGCCCGTCGCGAAGCAACGCGAGTCCTGGACCGGGAACGACGATGTGCTGGTGGTCTCACAGCTCGATGAGGCGGATCCGATCGTCGTGTTCGATGAGACCGGCAAGACCGTGAGCCTCGATCGCAACGTGCCCCCGGCCCAACCAACCCTGTCCATAGTGCCGGTGGAGACCCGGTTCGACCAGCCGCTCTCGATACTGGCCTCGAGAAACGCTCGCGATAACAACGGGAACTCTATCGGGACGCTCGAGTCGATCAATCGCGGCACGTCCAACACTGCCTACTGCGAGACGTGTCTTATCGATGACGTTGCCGTGGGGAGCGGGTCGAGCGCAGCCATACCCCCGGGACTCTATCTCGAGTTCTCGCGCATCCTGGACATGAAGGAGCCGTGGTTCCGCGGGGATCCGGAGATCGAAGTGCACATTCAGGGACCGACAGACGCGTCCGCGCCGACCTACGGGGAGGATCTCTCGTGTTCTGGCGAGCACGCGTACGATCCGCGGAAGTGGTTCAACCAGAATGGCGGCTTCTGGCAGGGCAGGGTAATGCTGTTTTCCGGGGATGAGGCCGTCGCTTTCGCGAACAAGTTCAACCAGGGCTTCCACGTTCTGTTCTGGGAGGACGACAACGAGCCGTGCAAGCTCAAGCTCGACACGAATGTGTTGACGGAAGTTCTGAAGTCGACGGCGACGGCTTTCAGCACGGTCGCAATCAAAGTGCTTCCGGGGGCTTCGCTGCCGGTGATGATCTCCGTGTTTCTGGGGACCTTCTTCGCCAGCGCCGGACCGTGGCTCCTGACCAATGATGACTTCCTCGGCGCTGCGGTCGACCAGGCGAGTGCAGGCTACTACTACCCTGAAAATACTCACGTGATAATGATTGGAACGACTCTCAACGGCCGAGCGACTATTGTCTATAGACAATAGGGGAGGAACGATGTCACGTTTGGCTGTTGCGCTCTGTGCTGCTCAACTTCTGATGGTGGGGGCGACCGCGATGGGTGCTCAGGAATCCGGTTATGACGAGAACGCGCTGCGAGTGGAGAGCCGGCTGGGCAATCTCCGTATCGTGCGGGGCATTCAGGGGACGGTCGTTGCCCGGACGGGTGTGTTTCGAGGACCGCGCTTGGCAAACCTTCTGACTGAGTCCGACAGCGCCCTGGCTGAGGCGAAGGTCTTTGAAAGGGACTACCTGCCTGGGGAGATCGCAGCAGCTCTTGGCATTGCGACATTCGGTGCCGCGTTGGGAGCCGCCCGCATTCCGGACATCAACAGCGCAATTCCATCCGGGTTGACCGCAGCCAGCGTTATCCTGATCGCCTACGGCGGGTCAAAGCTGGAAAGTGCCTACCGCGCGCTTTCCAAGGCGATCTGGTGGTACAATCGGGATCTGAAGAAGTAGCATCACCGCCGGCACCGAGCTTCGCCGTTTTTTCGAGGTCGATGCTGTATTCCTCGGGTCGCCCAGATTCTCTCTGGCGTGGGAGTTTGGGCGACCGGTGGGGAATGCGCTAATCGTTGAATCGAAGCGCGGAGGTTTCCCCGCGATTCATGCCCGTGTTCGCCTGAATCGCTTGTACGCGAGCCATGCCGCAAGACCGATAATCCCCAGCGGAATCAGAACGCCCAACGCGGCAATCGACCACGCGACGAATCCGACGAAATTCTGCCAGGCGCGGCGAAGCGCCGCGGCAATCGGATTCTCTCCGGGAGAATTCCCGAGTATCGGCGCGGGCTCGTGAACCGTGATGACGAGAGTGCTCATCGCCGTGCGGGCACCGAGGTACCGCAGTCTTCCCTCGTAGCGCTCGATCTCCTCTCTCACGCGCGCCAATTCGCGCTCGACGCGCAGCACTTCGTCCAGCTTTCCGGTGCGGTTCGCCAGCAGACTGATCAACCGCTCCTCGAGACGCCGTGAGTTGCTCACCCGCGCGGTGACGTCCACAAACTCCTCGCCAACATCCTGCGCGTTGGAGCTCACAGTCTCGACTTTGCCGA
>JALYYH010000285.1 GCA_030946665.1 Gemmatimonadota bacterium | reverse complement strand
GTCGATCTCATCTCGGGCCCGAGGATTGGATCGAACTCACGGAATTTGTTGAACGGGAAGACGGCCTCTTTCACCGAGATGTACGCCGGCGCAACTTCTTCCGTGAAGCCGATGTCGTCGAGCGTCTCGCCGAGCATCACACGGGCGGCGATCGCGGCGAGTGGAACGCCGATCGCCTTCGATACAAATGGCACAGTCCGACTGCCGCGCGGATTTACCTCGAGGACGTAGACCTGCCCGTCCTTGATGGCGTACTGGACGTTGATCAGGCCGACGACGTTCAGCGCTTTGGCCAGCGCCACGGTGTGCTCGCGCATCTCCTCGATGTGCTCTTCGCCGATCAGATACGGCGGTAGAACGCAGGCCGAATCTCCCGAGTGAATCCCGGCGTCCTCGATGTGCTGCATGACCCCACCGATGACAACGCGCTCGCCATCGGAGAGGGCATCGACATCCGCCTCGAATGCATCTTCGAGGAAGCTGTCGATCAGCACAGGCTTGTCTTCCGAAACGACCGCGGCGCGCTCGAAGTACTGAGCGAGCGATTTCTCGTCGTAAACGATCTCCATCGCCCGCCCTCCGAGGACGTACGAGGGCCGCACGAGCACCGGATATCCGATCCTCTTCGCCGCAGCTGCCGCCTCCTCGAGGCTCGTGGCGATTCCGTTTTCAGGCTGCCGTATCCCCAATCGCCGAGCAATCGCGTCGAAGCGCTGACGGTCTTCCGCGATGTCGATCGAATCCGGCTGGGTGCCGAGAATGCGCACTCCGGCCTTGGCGAGGCCGGTCGTGAGCTTGAGTGGTGTCTGTCCACCGAGTTGGACGATCACGCCGAGCGGTTGCTCGCGGTCGATAATATCGAGAACATGCTCGAGGGTCAGCGGCTCGAAGTAAAGCTTGTCCGAAATGTCGAAGTCCGTCGAAACGGTCTCGGGATTCGAGTTGATCATGATCGTCTCGTATCCCTGCTCCCGCAGCGCGAGCGCCGCCCTCACGCAGCAGTAGTCGAATTCCACTCCCTGACCAATTCTGTTTGGACCGCTGCCGAGGATTACGACGGACTCTTTTTCCGTCCGCGGAGCTTCGCTCTCCTCGTCATAGCTGCTGTACAGGTACGGCGTCGCCGATGGAAACTCGCCAGCGCAGGTATCCACCATCTTGTAGGCGGGGACGACACCGAGGCCCACGCGTCTCGCGCGCACAACTGACTCCGCCTCGCCGCGCAGGTCGGCGAGCTGCCGATCGGCGAAGCCCATCCGCTTCATCTGCCGGAGCGCATCCTTGTCGACCGTCGGAAAGGCTGCGTACGCACTTTCGGCGTCGATCAATTCCGCCATCTGCCACAGGAACCAGCGGTCGATCCCGGTGATTTCGCTGATTTCGTCGACACCGAGCCCGGCCTCGAGCGCACGCTTGATCTGGAAGATCCGCTCGGGCGTCGGTTGCCGGATCGCGCTGCGCAAAGCATCCGGCGTGTCCTCCTCAAGTCGGTCGTCAGCAAGAGTCGAAGCGGTCGTCCATCCCGGTCGTCCGATCTCCAGAGCGCGCAATGCCTTCTGGAAAGCTTCCTTGAAGGTGCGTCCGATTGCCATCGACTCACCAACAGACTTCATCTGAGTGGTCAGTCGGGGGTCCGCCGCGCGGAATTTTTCGAAGGCAAAGCGGGGACACTTTACGACCACGTAGTCGAGCACCGGCTCGAACGAAGCCGGTGTCGTACCGGTGATGTCGTTCGGTATCTCGTCGAGACGGAAGCCGACCGCCAGTTTGGTTCCGATGCGCGCGATGGGAAATCCCGTGGCCTTCGACGCCAGCGCAGACGACCGCGATACGCGCGGATTCATTTCGATCACCAGCATCTCGCCATTCGCCGGATTGATTGCGAACTGGATGTTGCATCCGCCCGCCTCGACTCCGATCTCCCGAATCACGGCGACCGCCGCATCGCGCATCAGCTGGTACTCACGATCAGTCAGCGTCATCGCCGGCGCCACCGTGATGGAGTCCCCCGTGTGCACGCCCATCGGATCGATATTCTCGATGGAGCAGACGATTACGACGTTGTCGGCGCCATCGCGCATCACCTCGAGCTCGAACTCTTTCCACCCGATGACGCTCCGCT
>JALYYH010000263.1 GCA_030946665.1 Gemmatimonadota bacterium | reverse complement strand
AGTGCAGCTCCTGCCTGTACTCGAGCTGCGCCAGTGCGACGCGCTCACACTGCGCCGGATTGCCCGGAGGAGGCTGACCACCGTCGCTGCACTGCGATACATCCACAGCTCCGGGCTGATACTTCCGAAAATCGAATCCCGGTATCGTTCCAACTCCGCCAACGGAGAAACGTCGCTGGAGAGGAAGCTCGTCGCCGTGCAGCCATCCCCCCAGCACGAGCCTCGCGTTGATCCACGTCGTCGGCGACAGCCTGTTGTACCTGCGCAGGTCGAGCATCACACGCCCGTAGGTGAGCTGCGACACGGGAGTCGGTCGTGCGAGGGGTGAGGCAAGTCCCGGATCTACTACACGACCGGAGCCACGCTCGTAGTCGGCGGAAATGAGCCAGCCAGTGGAGGGAGCCAGGTCGCTGTTCCTCGTATCGACGTTGGCGCTCGCAACCAGAGTGTGAAAGCGACCCGCGTCCACGAGAGGATTGGCGCGCCAGGGCGTTCCATTTCTGAAAATCGAGAACACACTTCGCGCGCTGGAAGCCGCCCACCGCTCGTCGCTCCAGTCGAGCGAGAGGTTGCTGCGCGAGCTCATGTGAAAGATGCCTGTCACCCTCGCTCCGTGACGATTGAAGTAGTCGCGGAAGTCGCGATGAAGAAAAAACGCGGCGAGCCCGGCATCCGGATCGGGAAGCTGCCACGACTCCACCGGAGTGATCACATCGTACGAAGAGACCGCCAGTCCATAACCCCGCTCCCGGCCGACCCGCATCTCGGCCTTCACGTCGTGACCGAGATTGGCATCGTCCCAATGGAACGTGTTGGCGCTGCGGATTATTCCGAGGACGGAGACGTTGAACGCCGCGCGCCCGGAGCTGTCGCGCAACACTGGACCGATGTGGACCGGCAGTCCCTCGACTCGATTGTAGGTTCTGCCGGAGCTGAGTATCAGTCCGCTGGCGCGGCTCGACCGAGCCCACAGTCCGAGTCGCTCCGCCGTCGTATCGGTTGGAACCGTATCCGGTTGCTGCGCGCGCGCTAGCGCGGGGGCGGCACACGCCAGCAAGACAGAGATCGCTCGAATCGTTCGTACGTTGCTTGTCATGTCGCCTTTATACCCTGGTCGCGTTGATTCCGAGCCGCTTCATGCGTCTGTAAAGATTCGGCCGGTCAGTCTGAAGTCTTCTCGCTGCGTCAGCAACGTTGCCGCCTGCCTCCGCCAGAGCGCGCGCAATCACCGTTCTCTCGAAGCCGTCCAGCTTGTCCGCAAGGGACGCCGTCACTCCGGCACCAGCTGCGCGCCCCCGGTCGTTCAATCTCTCCTGCGCGCGCGTCGGGGTTATCGGTGTAGGCTCCGACTCGGTGTCGCGATCCACGATCAGCACATCTTCGACCTGCTGACCGGTGATCTCTGCGCCGGGATGCATGATTGCGAGCCGTTCGACGATGTTCGCCAGCTCGCGCACGTTGCCGGGCCACGGATAGTCGCGAAGCAGCTGCAACGCATCGCTTCTCCACCTCGGCCTGGCCTGACCCGTTCGCTGTAGAAACTGCTCGGAGAAATGCGCTACCAGCTCCAGGACATCGTCACCGCGCTCCCGCAATGGCGGAATCGCCAGCGGGATGACGTTGAGTCGGAAGTAGAGATCCTCGCGGAACGTTCCCCCGCGTACAGCCCGCAGCAGATCGTGATTGGTGGCTGAGATGAGCCGCACGTCGGTGCGAATGACCCGGTTTCCTCCCACGCGCTGGATCTCTTTCGCCTCGATCGCGCGGAGCAGCTTCGCCTGCGCATCCGGGCCAAGATCGCCAACCTCGTCGAGGAAAAGCGTTCCGTGATGCGCGAGCTCGAACCGCCCGATGCGCGTCTGCGTCGCGCCGGTGAATGCGCCGCGCTCGTGCCCGAACATCTCGCTCTCGACCAGGTCGCGTGGAATCGCCGCGCAGTTCACCCTTACGAATGGCTTCTCGCGGCGCGGGCTGGCATCGTGAATCGCGCTCGCAACAAGCTCCTTTCCCGTCCCGGATTCCCCGCTGATCAGTACGCGCGCATCCGTCGGCGCGACGCGCGCGATCATCTGTCGCACTGCTCCCATCCCCGCGCTCTTTCCGACCATCTGGCCGGTGAAGCCGAGCTCGGCCCTCAACGCGCGCGCAACCCGTCGCGTTTGCCGCAGCTCCAGCGCCGACGCGACGGCGAGCAGCACCCCCTCCGGTGTTAGCGGCTTCTCCAGAAAATTGAACGCGCCGAGCTTGGTCGCTTTGACGGCATCGGCGAGTCCCGCTCGTCCACTCATCATTATTACGGGAAGATCCGGCGCGACCTCGCGCAGGCGTGCCAATGTTCCCATCCCGTCGAGGTCGCCTGGCATCATCAGGTCGACCAGCGCGACGTCCGGCTCTCCATCCTTCACGCGCGCGACGGCTTCGACTCCGCCGGGAGTTTCCACCACTTCGTATCCTTCGCCTGTAAGCAGCGCGCCGACCATGCGCCGAATGTTCGGCTCGTCGTCGGCGATGAGGACTATTGGCACTTACCTCGTGCGGTCCTGCGCAGACGTCCCGGTTGGCCCGCCCTGGCTGGGCTCAGGTGACCCTCTGCCTTCCGATAAGAGCTTGGTCGTGAACCTCTGTCCTTCGGAGATGCGCTCGACTTCGAGAGCGACCGAGTCGATCGCCTGCTCCATTCGCTCGAGCCGGTTGCTGAACTCGGTGGGGAGGCGCGGATTCCTCGCTTCCGCATCCATCCGTCGCGAATAAGCCCTCGCCAGCGGAATTCCAATCGCGCAAATAATGGCGGTGGCGAATGCTCCAAGCGGAACGACTATTTCCGGACCCATATCAAAGCTTCCTCCCGGCGTTGACGCCGTTGGCGGGTATGGTGAGTTGAATCTCCGTTCCTTTGCCCAGCGTGCTCGTTGCGTTCACGGTGCCATCGTGCGCCCACACCGCCTGCCGCGCGATCGCCAGGCCCAGACCCGTTCCGCCCGGCTTGTTCGTGACGTACGGCTCCCAGATTGTCTCCAGTTTTTCCGGGGCGATGCCCTTGCCGTTGTCGGCAACCGAGATTCGTACCGCGCTCTGACCACCGGCCAACACGGATCGGGCGCTCACCGTGATGTGGCCGTTATGGCCAGATGCGTCGACGGCGTTCAACAGAACATTGCTCAGTGCGCCGGCGATCTCCCCGTTGTGGCCATGCACTCTGGGAAGATTCTCGTCTATCTGCAGATCGAGGGCAATGGTCGGAGGCACGCAGCTTCGTGCAGTGTATCGAACAAGGTCGCCCATATCGACTTCTGCCGCCGGGCCCTCGGGCAGCTTTCCGAACTCGGCGAAGCTCCTCGCCATGCGGTCGAGACGCTCCGATTCCACCGCGATCACGCCGACGTCTTCCTCGAGGTCGGGCGGGACCTGCCCGCGCAGCCTGGCA
>JALYYH010000260.1 GCA_030946665.1 Gemmatimonadota bacterium | reverse complement strand
AATCACTTTGAATGTTTCAGGTTTTGAAATCTCCCCGGGATACTGAAATGGACCCCGGATCATAGATCTCGCCTCGCACATCCATCGATCTCAACTTCGATTTTCAAACAGTTCGCGCACCACTCGCATGGTGGCTTCTTCAATATTGTGTGCCAATTCTCTGGCAGCCTTGAAGAATAAACCAGAGAGGTTCATTCGTCAAGTGATTGGAAGCAAATCTTCTTGTTGTGTTAGCTCGTCCGCTCTTCCTGAGCCGGCTCAAGTGCCGATCGGAAGGGGATTCGCAAGCTACTGCCCACAAAGCCCGACTTCAAGTCCCAACTACCGAGAAAACGCTGGCCATTCGAGTCTTTTGTTCCTATGTTGGCCGGGTTCGTCCGAGCAGGCACCATGTCCCACCTACGCACCGCGCACCTCTGGACGAGTCGCCGCGCCCAGCAACCCGGTCAGCGACTACGCCCCCGCTTGTCCCCACGACAGGAGGCGGCAAACCATGCCTGACCTCCGCGAGCAGGAGACTTCTTTGTACGTCGACCCGATGGCTCCGCTCCGCCTCGCCCTTCGGGGACACTACGAACTAGAGCGCCAAATCGGACAGGGCGCATTCGCCACCGTGTTCATCGCGCAGGATCTCAAGCACGAGCGCAAGGTGGCGATCAAGGTCCTGAACGCCGATCCGACCTCGGAGACGAGCGAGCTCCGCTTCATCCGCGAGATCCGGGTTCTCGCTCGCCTGCAGCACCCCAACATTCTTCCCCTGCACGATTCCGGTCACGTCGAGGCGCTTCTCTATTACGTGATGCCATACGTCGGCGGAGAAACACTCCGCGAGCGGATCGATCGGGAGCGACAGCTTCCGATCACTGATGCCGCCTGCATTGCCAAGGAGGCTGCCGACGCTCTTGCCTGCGCCCATGCCCAGGGAATCGTTCACCGCGATATCAAGCCGGAGAACATCCTCCTCTCGGGTGGGCACGCCATCGTCGCGGACTTCGGAATAGCGAGGGCGATAGACGTCGCGGGAATTCGCTCGCTCACGAGGACAGGCGTAGGAAGCCCAGGGACTCCAGCGTACATGAGCCCGGAACAACTTCTCGGCGACCGCGAGGTCGACACGAGATCAGACATCTACAGCATCGGCTGCGTGCTCTACGAAATGCTGACGGGAAAACCTCCGTTCGCGGGCAAGGACGGGTTCGTAAAGAGGTTCACCGAGCCGCCCCCGCTCGCGGCCCACGCAAGAAAGGCTGTTCCAGCGTGGCTCGACGTCATCATCGAAAGGACGTTGGCGCGGAATCCGGCGGATCGCTATCAGAGTGCGCAGGAGCTCGTACACGCTCTGACACTCGGCCTCTCGGCCGAACAGAGCTCCGCGGGGTCAGCCGTTCGTCCGGCTCCGAACGCGGAACGCACGCCGTCGCATGACCTCCCTGCTCAACCCGTCTCTCCCGAATCCGGGTTGCAGGCGGTACCCGCTTCCGAGACCCTCGCCCTGCAGCGCACATACGCAGAGCATCGTCGCCTGCGGGTAATCGCCTGGGGGATCGCCGGCCTCGCCGTGACAGCCGCGCTCGCATACGCTGGAATCTCCAAGCAATGGCGACCGGCACTTCTCGGCGGAGCCGTACTCGACCCGACCCGCATCGCAGTACTTCCATTCGCAGGAATGGAACAACGCGCGAATCGTGACTCGATCGCGGGGGGGATTTACACAGCGCTCAGTCGGTGGGATGGGCTGAATCTCGTTCCGTACGAGGACGTTCGCGCTGCGCTCGGCGACGATGCCCGCGCTCCGGGATCTCGGAGTGAAGCAATAGCGATTGCGAAGAAGGTTGGCGCCGGACGCTTCGTGTGGGGCCGGGTTGGTGGACTCGATCCAGGAGGTGTCCGGGTCGAGATGTACGACGTTGCAAAAAATGAAATCGTCCGCGAGCTGTCGGTCAATCCGAGCGGCGACCAGACGGTGTACATGATCGCCGCTCGCAATCTGCTCAGCGCTCCAGACCGCCCATCGGCGGCCGATGGTGGCGACGGGCAAACGCGTTCGTATCCCGCCTGGAACTCATATGGGCGCGGACACACATTCCTGCAGGCGTGGAATCTCGCGGCGGCAGAGAGTGCGTTTCGCGCATCGGTCGCAGCTGATCCGGGCTATTCGCCCGCCCGAGTGTGGCTCGCGCAAGTGTTGGAGTGGCGCGATCCACAATCCTCAAGAGACTGGCGTGAAGAGGCCGGCCGAGCACTAATGGATTCGAGCAAGCTGGCACCCCGAGAACGCTCGATGGCAGCGGGACTCGCCCAGCTCGGCGACCGACGATATCCGGAAGCGTGCGCCAACTACGCTGCGCTGACCAGAAAAGACTCGCTCGATTTCGTCGGGTGGTACGGACTCGCCCAATGCCACACGCTCGATTCGCTCGTCGTCCCCTCAGCGGCAAGTCCGTCCGGCTGGGCGTTTCGCAGCCGCTACGCGGATGCAGCCGACGCATATATCCGAGCGCTGAGGCTCGAGCCGGGAGCGCACGCTATCATCGCCTTTGACGAGCTCAAGGCACTGCTCCCCATAGCGTCGACGCAGACTCGACAGGGACACACGTCCGGCGGAGTGCGGTTCGCCGGTTTCCCGGCGATGATCCATGATACCGGCGTATTCGTTCCGTACGAGTTGAGCAGGTTCGCAAGCCTTCCGGCTGAACAGACCGTTGCTGCCAGAAATAATGCGATACAACACAACCTCGATTTGCTGCTGGACTTCACGACGGACTGGACGCAGCGTTCACCTCGTAGCGCAACGGCATTTCAGGCGCTGTCGGACGTCCTCGAGGTTCGTGGAGAGATTCGCGAGAGCAATGCTACCGGGCGGTCGGCGCTGACGGCTGCCCGTCGCGCGCGAGCGCTTGCCGTGGACTCGCACGAGCGCCTGAGCGCGATGACCAGAGAAGCGTGGCTTCGGTTCAAGCAGGGCGACTTTTCGAGCACGAGAGCACTCGTGGACACTCTTATCGCCGCGAACCCGAAACCGGATGTCGAGGACGGGCGGCTGCTCCTCGGTCTCGCCGCCTTGACTGGAAAAGTTGCGAGAACAGCCGAGCTCGCGGCGCTGACAAACGCGTATACGAGTCCGGGGCTCGAGGTTCCGAGCCAGGTCCGGGACGTAGCAGCGGCTTTCTTCGCGCGCGCCGCGCTCGGCGTTTGCGACGCGACGACTTTCTCGCTCGAACAAAGCCTGGACGACGAGATCGCTGCCAACGTCGCCGAGAATGAGGAGCTGGCGCTACGACAGGCAATCAAGACACGGCCGATGACGATGCTGGCTCCTTGCACCGATGCTCAGTCCAGTCTTCGCGTTCGTGCCACGAAGGGGCGGCTGCTGAGGATGCAGCAAGCTTTTGCGAAACGGGACATGCGATCGCTTGCGTTCCTTCTGGACAGCGCCACCCAGGACGCGAAAACGCAGAAGCCGGGCGATGTTTCGCTGGACTTCACTTACCAGATAGCCTGGCTCCGCGCCGCGACTGGTGATACGGCGGGCGCTGTGCGACAGCTGGATCTCGCTCTGAGGGCGTTACCCAGTTTCAGTCCGATGTCGATCCGTGAAATCGCCTCGTCGGCGGCAGCGGGCCGGGCAATGGCGCTCAGAGCCGAAATCGCCGCAGCGCGCGGTGAGCAGCTGGAGAGACAAAGGTGGGCGAGAGCGGTCGCGAACCTATGGGCGACGTCCGACGCGGAAATGCAGCCGGTGGTTCGCAGGATGCGCGCTATGGCCGCTGAATCCTATGTGAAGTAGTTTCGCGGTGTTCACGCTTTTCAAGGAGTGCTCAATGGCTAGGCCACCCGCAATAGCTGCCAACGCACGGAAATCAGTCGCGCTCGGATGCATTGCAGTGATGTTCGGATGCACGAGTACCAGTAGCCTCATGCCGGAGAGAATGAAACTTCCACCGGGCGTGGATAAGGACGCGGGTGCGTTCCGCAAAAGCATTAGTGGGTTCACCGCCACGCGCACGCACGACCGGTTGCGGCCGGGCGACTGCAACAAATGCATCGTCATGATTCACATCGATGTGCTGGCTAACACGTCCACCATCGATCCGGACAATCCGCCGGCAGCGGGAGTGCCGGTTGCACGTCTCACCAACATGGACACCTCGGATTCGGAAGAGTACTACAAGCTTCGTCCGGGCCGGTACGCGGAGTATTACGTGTGGGTCGATGATAAAGGCGGAAAGAAATCAAGAGCAACGCTCCTGGAGGTGTCGGGAAGCTCGGTGACCGCGAAGGTACAGTGGGACCTGATAATCTGTCACCTGCATCCAGCCCGCTACGTTCCAAAGTCAGACTTTGATTTTTACGAGTACCACCACTCCCCGGACCAATGCAGGCCGAAATACGCATCCGTGCAGCCGCAAATCAACCTGGCTGGCTTCTCGGCCGTGGCGCCGTTCAGCAAATTGTTCGTCCTTTTCGCGGAGATCCTGGCCAACAAACTGTCACCGCTTCAGGGAGACTGGATCGAGTGCAGCTCGGGGTGCTGCACGTAGCAACGAACCGTTCGGGTACTCGTTGAGCAGGCGCACATGTCTTATCGTGAATCCGACGGCAGGCCGGGGATCGGCCCGGGCCCGGATTCACGAGATTCGCGCCGCCTTTGCGAATCGTGGAATCACCGAGCTCAAGGAAACGCGTTACGCCGGTGACGAAGAGAAACTGGCCGGCGAGGCCATTCGGGGAGGAGTCGAAACGCTGGTTGCCGTGGGCGGCGACGGCACCTGCGCCCGCGTCGCCGCCGCAATTCTTCGTAGTGGAAAATCGTGTAGCCTCGCTGTGGTGCCGTGCGGCACCGGGAACGATTTCGCGAAGACGCTCGGTGTGTCGGCTCTCGCTCCGCACCAGATAGCTGAGCTCGTCGCCCGGGACCAGCCGGAGCGCATCGATGTCGGCCGCGTCGACGATAGCTTCTTCATCAATAGTTGCGGACTCGGTTTCGTTGCCTCGGTTCTGGAGGCTGCGCAGAGCGGGCGCTTCCTGAAAGGCGGCGCCGTCTACATCTACTCGGCGCTCGCCCAACTGTTCACCTATCGAGGGCTGACGGTTTCCGTGAGCGCCGGGACGGCGGCGCCGCCGCAAACGATGCTGATGCTGACGATCTCGAACGGCCGCTTCCTGGGCGGAGCCTTTCGCATCGCGCCCAGCGCGTCGGTGATCGATGGAGAGTTGGACGTCGGGTTTGTCGGCGATGTCAGTCTGATCGGTCGTGTGCGTATTTTCGCGGGAGCGTTGCGTGGAACGCACCTCGGACTCCCGTCGGTCAAGACTCGACGCGCGAAGACACTGGCGCTCCGGTTTACGGGCCCGCCAATCATGGAAGTAGATGGCGAGCTGAGACGAGCGGGTTCGTCGACCGTGACGATCGAATGCCTGTCGCGCGCACTGAGCGTGATTGCGGCACCCGGATATCCGTTGTAGGCCGGGTCTCGCAATCGGCGTCAGATCGGCGGAATGACCAAGACCACTGTGTCGCCCGGCGCGACGGTTATCTCCTGGCTGACGGACGGACGATTGCCGCCAACCGGATCGGCGATGAAACGGAGCGGAGTGAGGCCGGCGATCAGCATCTTTGGTATGACAAAGTTCGTTTTGCGGTAACCAGTCGCGTCCCCGAGACGCATGCGTTGCGAGCTACGCACCGCGTACACGTTCATATCCAGAAATCCCTGGTTGTCGACCTGCAAGACCGTCGGAGCATTTTGATCCGTGCTGGCAGGGCCCCGTGAGTAGGCGCCGCAGGCGGCAACGGCGAGGACCACCAGCGCGAGGGCGAACGTTCTGATCTTCATTGCGGAGCCTGTGGTGAGAGAGCGGTGCGATCTCAGCTACGGCGCGGCATAATGCGTTCCAATCACAACAATCGTAGTTTTGGAGCAGGATGCTCAAACCCCTGATAATCGGGATCGCCGGCGGGTCCGGCTCGGGAAAATCGACGGTCGCGAAGAACGTCGCGGATAACCTCACGACGTCATCCGTCGCCTTCATCGACATGGATGCGTACTACAAGAATTTCACTTCGCTCACGCTGGGCGAGCGTCGGAAGCTGAACTGGGATCATCCAGACGCCTTCGATTTCGATCTGTTGTGCTCCCATCTCGAGGCTCTCAGTCAGCGCAAGCGGATCGACAAACCCGAGTACGATTTCGTGACGCATCTGCGCCGCCACGAGCCGACGCCTGTCGAATCCGCCGATGTGATCGTAATGGACGGGATTCTGCTCTTCGTCGACGAAAGGGTGCGAGACCTTTGCGACATCAAGGTATTTGTCGATGCAGACCCGGACATCAGACTCATTCGCCGCATCGAGCGCGACACCCACGTTCGCGGACGTCCGCTCGAGGAGATCATCGAGCAATATCTTTCTACCGTTCAGCCGATGCATCTCCAGTTCGTCGAGCCAAGCAAGCGTTACGCAGATGTGATCGTGCCGCGCGGAGGACACAACGCGATAGCCATCGAGATGATCGTCGCTAAGATTCAGCGACGACTGCAGCACGGCGCCGCAGGCGCGGCGGCGCGGCATACACCATCAGCACTGCGGCCATCGCCCCCAGCACGAACATGACCGACCAGACTCCGGCCGCTCCCCACACGGCGAGCAGCTGGGTCCCAAGCCAGGGGCCGAGGGTGAGAGCGACACTGAGCGACATGCTATAGGCTCCCATGTAGGTCCCTCGAAGCGATTCCGGGGCGATCTCTCCAAGGTGTGCCGCCATTGCCGGAAAGAGCATCATCTCCCCGAAGGTCCACACGATCACCATTGCGAGGATGCCCGCGGCGGACGATACGAAGGAGAGCGCACCGAATCCCACTGCGAACAGAAGGCAGCCGATGACGAGCGACCATGTATTCGGCCAATGAGAGGTGGCGGCATTCAGTGGAACCTCGAACGCAACGATCAGCAAGGTGTTGATCGTGAAAAGCGTGCCGTAGAATGCAGGTGACATGTGAAGGTACTGTACCATATAAAGCGGAAGCGCCGACTCGTGCTGGAAAAAGACGATGCCGACCATTACTGACGCGAGGAGAAAGATCGCGAGCCTGGTATCCCGCAAGATGCTTCGCACCTCGAGATGGATGTCTTCCTCGCCCTTGGAGTACGCGCTCTGGCCCCCGGTAGCCAATCGCCAGGCAGTAAGGGAAAGCACTGCCCCGGCGATCAGAGTCGTCCCCGCATCGACCACGAACATCGCGCGGAACGAAACGGTCGCGAGAAAACCGCCGAGGGCCGGACCGATACTCATTCCGAGATTGATAGCGAGACGGTTGAGCGCGAACGCTGGTCTTCTCTGTGCTGGAGAGACGATGTGTGTGATCGCGGCGAGGCTCGCTGGGCGAAATAGCTCCGCGCAGGCTGCCCAAAGGACGGTCACCACAAGCACGGCGGCGTAGCTTTTTGCGAACGGAAAGAGCAGGAGCGCAATGCCCGATGCGACTAGCGACGCGCGCATTATTGGAAGCGCACCGATGCGATCGCTCAATTTGCCTGCAATCGGACCGGCGAGAATTGCCGTTGCTCCGTAAACAGCAAAGACGAAACCCGCGCGCGCGGGGGAAAAGCCTAGCCCACGCGTGAGATACAGAACGAGGAACGGGAGAACCATCATCCCCGCCCTGTTGATCAGATTAGTCGCGAAGAGAAGCCAGATCTCTCTCGGCAATCCACCCAACCCCCGCCACGGATTCAGGCGCGACAGGTCAAACGCAAACGGCCACCAGTCAGGTGGCCGTTTCGCTTCGTTGATCGTCGGCTCGGTTGTCAGGGCCATAGTGCGCCGTGCAGGAATCGAACCTGCAACCTAATGATTAAGAGTCATTTGCTCTGCCAATTGAGCTAACGGCGCGTGCAGTCGCTTGGCGCGCCAGGAGGGAATCGAACCCC
>JALYYH010000158.1 GCA_030946665.1 Gemmatimonadota bacterium | reverse complement strand
CGCGGCGTGGAAAGCACGGCGCGTTCTTCGCAATGTGGAGAACATTCTGGCGATCGAGCTGATGTGCGGCGCGCAGGCAATCGATTTCAGGGCGCCGCTCAAGCCGGGCCGTGGAGTTCGCACCGCCCACGAGCGCGTGCGCGAGATCGTGCCGCGCCTCGTGGCGGATAGAGTTCTCAGTGGAGACATCTCCGCGCTCATGACCGCGGTATCGGATCACCGTTTCGCCGACATTGGGGCTGTGACGTGACCGGTCTCAAAGCGGAGCTGCGGCCACCCCCGACCGGTAAGGTCAGGCGTAGTCCTATTCGGGCCCCGCGCGGCAACGCCATCTCCTGCCAGGGATGGCATCAGGAAGCCGCCCTGCGAATGTTGATGAACAACCTCGATCCCGACGTGGCCGAGCGTCCCGAGGATCTGGTGGTGTACGGCGGGACGGGGAAGGCCGCACGCAACTGGGAATGCTACGACGCCATCGTGCGAGAACTCCGAGTCCTGGGCAACGACGAGACGCTGCTCGTGCAGAGCGGAAAGCCGGTCGGAGTGTTCCGCACCCACGCGGGCGCGCCGCGGGTCCTGATCGCCAACAGCAATCTCGTTGGACGCTGGGCGACGTGGGAGCATTTCAGAGAGCTCGAGCGCAAAGGCCTCATGATGTACGGGCAGATGACAGCTGGCTCGTGGATCTACATCGGTTCGCAGGGCATCGTCCAGGGCACCTACGAGACGCTCGGGTCCGTCGCCCAACGGCACTTCGGTGGAACGCTGCGCGGACGCTTTGTTCTGACGGCCGGACTCGGTGGGATGGGTGGAGCGCAGCCGCTCGCGGCGACGATGCAGGGAGCGGCCGCGCTGATCGTTGAGGTTGATGAATCGCGCATAGAGAAGCGACTCGAGACGGGCTACCTGGACCGCGAGGCGCGAGATCTCGATGACGCACTCGGGCTCATCGACAAGGCGACTCGCGCCAACGAGCCGATCTCGGTTGGACTGCTCGGGAACGCCGCCGACGTTCTTCCCGAGCTGGTGCGACGCGGCGTGAATCCGGACGTGGTCACGGATCAAACGAGCGCGCACGATATGCTGAACGGATACGTTCCCGCAGGCATGACGCTCGCCGAAGCCCTCGAGCTGCGCCAGAAAGATCCGGAGGAGTATGTAAATCGGTCCACCAAATCAGCGGTCCGTCACGTCACCGCAATGCTGGCGCTGCAGCAACGCGGCGCCGTCACGTTCGACTACGGCAACAACATCCGCACTGTGGCGTACGACGCCGGATTGAGCAACGCGTTCGACATTCCCGGATTCGTCCCCGAGTACATCAGGCCGCTGTTCTGCGAAGGGAAGGGCCCGTTCCGTTGGGTCGCGCTCTCGGGCGATCCGAAGGACATCAAGCGCACCGACGACCTCGCACTCCAGCTATTCCCGAATGACGGGCATCTTCGCCGCTGGATCTCGCTGGCGCAAAAGAAAATCAAATTCCAGGGACTGCCGGCGCGGATCTGCTGGCTGGGCCAGTCCGACCGCGCAAAGTTCGGCGTTGCAATCAACGACCTCGTCGCCTCTGGTGAGATATCTGCGCCGATCGCCATCGGCCGGGACCATCTCGATACAGGCAGCGTCGCCTCGCCTTTCCGGGAAACCGAGGGGATGCGCGATGGAACTGATGCGGTCGCCGATTGGCCGATTCTCAACGCGATGCTCAATGTTGCGAGCGGCGCGTCGTGGGTCTCGTTCCACCATGGAGGCGGCGTCGGAATCGGCAACTCGCTCCACGCGGGTCAGGTGATTGTCGCCGACGGAACGCCGGAGATGCGGGTGCGCCTCGAGCGGGTGCTGACGAACGATCCCGGCACCGGAGTGGCTCGCCATGCCGACGCGGGATACCCGGACGCGATGAAAGCCGCACGAGAGCATGGCCTGCACATACCAATGAGCGAATGACGTGCTGACGAGGGAGTTCAAGCCATGGCACGTGCCGATGTTCCTCGCCAAGTACGCGTACCTGACGGCCAGGCGACGGCCTGTGCTGGTCCATTTCGAAGTCACCATGCGCTGCAATGCGCGCTGTGGATTCTGCGACTACTGGAAGACTGATCCAGCCGCCAAAGCGAGCGAGCTCACTTCTTTTGCAGACGCTGCCCGCTTCTTCAATCCGATGCTCGTGACATTCACGGGTGGTGAGCCGACTCTGCGCCGCGATCTCGAAGACATCGTGGCGGAGGTCAACGGCGCGATAAGTCTCAAGTTCGTTACGCTCATCACCCACGGCGGCATGCTCTCGCCCGAGCGCGCTCGCTCCCTCTGGAAAGCGGGCATCAACCAGTTCAACATCTCGCTCGACTATCTCGACGAGCGCCACGACGTCGCGCGGGGCATTCCCGGGCTGAGCGCGAAGATAGCTCGGACGATTCCCCGGATGCGAGAGATGGGTATCACGGGAATCCGGTTCAACACGGTCATCAAGCGAGACAACCTCGACCAGCTGATGCCGATAGTCGGCCGCGCCCGTGAGCTGGGATGCGGCGTCAACTTCAGCTGCTACACGGCGGCCAAGAACGGAAATGACGAGGGAACGATCGAGCGCGAGCAGCGAGCGCACCTCGAGCAGGTGATGCGGGAGCTTCTCGCCTTCAAGAAGCAAACGCGCGGCGTGATCACCAATTCCGATTACTACCTCGAGCAGATCCCCAGGTACGTGCGCGGCGAGATCACCGAGCCCTGCCGCTCCGGGATGCGAACCATTCACCTCGACCCGATGGGTCGCGTAAAGCGCTGCCCCGATTTTCCGACGGATTTTCACTGGACCGAGTTCAGGAAGTACGAGTCGATCAATTGCAACGCGTGCTATTACGCGTGTCGGGGGGAGGCGCAGGCCCCCCTCAGATTCTCGCGCGTGCGGGATGTGATGGCCTCGCCGCAGCCGCTCGCACCTGTGCTCGCTACGCAGGCGTGAGCGAACAAGCTTGAAGGACCTCCTGTTCGTCAACGCGGCCCAGGTCGTCACCTGCGCCGGACCCGATCGGGCGCGGAAAGGCAGCGAGATGCGTGAAGCCGGCATTCTCAAAAGCGCGGCTGTTGCCGTAAGCGGTGGTCGCATCGCGGCAATCGGCGCAGCACGCGACCTCGAACCAGGATTCGCGGACGCCGAGATAATCGATTGCCGCGGTGGGGTCCTCACGCCCGGCTTGGTCGACTCCCACACCCACGCCGTGTTCGGTAAGCCAAGATTCGAGGAGCAGGAGATGCGCGCGGAGGGGCACGATTACATGGAAATCGCCGCCCGCGGCGGGGGCATTCACGCCTCTGTGCGAGATCTTCGCGAGCGAAGCGAGGACGAGCTGTACGATCTCGCTGTATCGCGTCTCCGGTCACTGGCGTCCTACGGAACGACTACTGTCGAGATCAAGAGTGGTTACGGACTCTCCGTCGCTGATGAGATGAAGTCGCTGCGGGTGATCGGTCGCCTGGCGGCGTCTATGCCGATGCGCATCATCCCCACCTGGCTCGGCGCGCACGAAATTCCACACGAGTACCGCTCGAGCGATGCGCGTCGATCGGAATTTCTCGACCTCATCGTCAACGACATGCTTCCGAAAGTGAAAGCGCAGGGCATCGCTCGCTTCGCCGACGTGTTCTGCGAGCCCGGAGTATTCACACCGGAAGAGGCGAGGAGAATTCTCGAGGCATCGAGCAAAGCCGGCTTGGGACTGAAGATGCATGCGGATGAGCTGGAGCCGTGTGGAGCCTCAGAGTTGGCCGCGTCGCTCGGCGCAACCTCAGCCGATCATCTCGCCGCAATCTCCCCCATGGGAATTGGTGCCCTCGCCAAATCCGGGACTGTCGCCACGCTTCTGCCCGGGACAATGATCTTCCTCGGCAAACCGAAGCAGGCGCCCGCTCGCGCTCTCATCCAGGCAGGAGCCGCAGTGGCGCTCGCCACGGACTTCAATCCCGGGACTTCGCCGACCCTCAACTTCCCGCTGATGCTCACGCTCGGTGTGAGCCAGCTTCGGATGACAGTGGCGGAGGTGCTGACGGCAGCCACGGTGAACGGGGCTGCGGCACTCGGACTGGCGTACGAAACAGGACAGATCGCGCCCGGCTTTGCGGCCGATCTCGCGCTCTTCCAGATCACCGACGTGCGGGAGTTGCCATACTGGTACGGCGCACGTCTTTGTGTCGGGACGTGGAAGGCCGGCGCGCCTTGTCACCCCTATGAAAATGGAAGTAAGTTGAACGCTCGCGCCCCGGAGACTTCTGTTCCCGGGTAGTCATTCAATGACCGGCCGCCTTTATGTCAGCAAACATCGAGAAGCTCAAAAAAAAGGCTGCCGAGTTCGAGCAGAAAAAGCAGTTCGACAAGGCTCTCGAGGTCTACCTGCAGATCATCGGGCAGGCCACGGAGAAGGAGGACGGCGACGTTACGGTCTATAACCGAATCGGCGACCTCTATCTTCGGCTGAACAAAGCCGATCAAGCGGTCAACTATTACGAGCAGGCCGTGGATCTGTACACCGACGGTGGCTACCTCAACAACGCCATCGCACTCTGCAACAAGATCCTACGCCACGCCCCGGCGCGCCACCAGATCTACTACAAGCTCGGGAAGATCTCCGCCAAGAAGGGCTTCAACAGCGACGCCAAGAAGAACTTCCTCGAGTACGCCGACCGCATGCATCGGGCAGGGAAGGACAACGATGCCTTCAAGGCGCTCGAAGAATTTGCCGATCTCTGTCCCGGACAGGACGATATCCGCCTGATGCTGGCCGACCAGCTCGCTCGCGCCGGAAAGAAGGACGAGGCAATCGAGCAGCTTCAGATTCTTCACGAGTCGCTTGATGCGGAAGGGCGAACCGGTGAAGCAGATGCCACAGTACAGCGAATCCACTCCCTCGACCCGAGCGTGGATCCACGCCGCTCCAAGACGCCCCGCCAGAAGGAAGCGGGCGGACTCGTCTTCCTGGACCTCGGCGCCGGATCTCCAGCGAAACCCCGCCCGAAGATGGAAGGCCTCGAGCGGACTTCGCTCGCGCCTGAGTCGCCAAGAAGGCCGCGCACGCCGCCTCACGTGCAGCCGCTGCCCGAGTTCGAGCAGTTGCCAGACATCGAGCCGCTCCCGGAACTCGAGCCCGAACTGGAGCCGGCACCCGAGGTAAGGCAGGTCGCCGGGCTCGAGGTTCAAGCAGGGGCGGCAATAACGGACATCGAGCCGGCGTTCGATCTGAGCGTTTCCGATGTCGACATTTCTCCCCTCGAGGGACTCCAATCCGTCGCTGATCCCAAACATTTCATCCTCGATCCGGAAGTCGAGATCGGCGCGCCCCTCGTCGAGGGGCTGATTCCGTCCGAGCCGGGGCTTGGCGCCCCGGTTGGTGAGGAGGATCCGCTCGGGGGCCTGCACGTTCTGGAAGACGATCGTTTTTACGTCCATGACCCGAACCCTCTTGCCGGTCTCGGCGAGCCGCGGGAGGAGCCGGCGGGAGCATCAGCGCCGGAACCCGAGGCCGAGGTCGACGCCCCGCAGGTCGAAGCCGCGAAGATCGAAGCCATCGAGATGGAAGAGCAGGAGCCACCTCAGGAAAAGAAAGTTGAACCCACGCCGCGAAAAGTTGCGCGCAGAACTCCGCCCCGCCCCGAACGCGAGCCCGAACCTGAAGAGGAAGAAGAGGAAGAAAAGTCGTCCGCTCCGGAGCCGCTGAAGCAGAACAAGCTCAAGGTCGTGCCTGTCCGCCCGACTCGTCCAAAGCCAAAGGCGAAAACGCCGCCGACCGAGCGCCAACCCAAAGAGTCGCCGCCGGCCGAGAAACGCCCGCTCAATCCATTCCAGCGGGAACGTCCCAAGGGCAAGCCACGCGATCCGTCGCCGATCGCGTCGCAACGCGTGACTACGCCTCCGGCCGAAGTTCCTCGCGCTGCGACGCCGAAGCAGAATGCCCCGCACATTGCCGCTGACGACAATCTCGTCGATCTCGCCGATTGGCTCCGCGAGGATTCAAGTCCGCGCTCTTACCGAATGGTCGCAGAGGATGACAAGCGCGTCGGCGAGGAGCAGGCCGATTTCACCGACATGCTGGAGAAATTCAAAGCCGGGGTTGCTGCGAACGTCGACGACGAGGACTTCGACAGCCATTACGATCTCGGCATCGCCTATCGCGAGATGGGTCTCATCGACGAAGCGATCGCCGAATTCCAGAAGGCGCTGCGTGGCGCGACCCAGCGGATTCGTGCCTACGAAGCCCTCGGTCAATGCTTCATCGATCGTCGCGAATACGACGTCGCGATCACTATTCTCTCCCGCGCTCTGCGGGAGCCAGGAATGGAAGACGAGGACCTCATCGGCGTCCTCTACCTGCTCGGGTACGCGTCAGAAGAGGGCAGAAAGCCTCGAGACGCCGCCGCTTATTATCATCGAGTGTTCGCAATCGACATCGATTTCCGCGATGTGAGCAAGCGCCTCAAGCAGATGGGCAAGGCCGCCACCAAGTGAGGGCGGACGCCGCCACCAACAAGACAGGAATGAACGTAGCGGTTCCGCGCGGAGTGACCCTCCAGGCGATTCAGTTTCCAGTACGGGAAAAGCTCGACGACGTCTCGCGCGCAATGGCGACAATTGTGGCGAGCGAGCTGCCGCTGGTGGGCCAGGTAGCGGCGCACCTGCTCGCGATGCGCGGAAAGCTGTTTCGCCCGACACTTCTGCTTCTATCGAGCGAAGTCGAAGGTGAGCCCAAGGACCAGGCAGTGACGCTCGCCGCGGCGCTGGAGCTGATCCACCTCGCAACGCTCGTCCACGACGACGCGGTCGATCACTCCGCGCTCCGCCGCGGAATGCCAACGGTGAACGCGCTCTTCAGTCACCAGATCTCCGTGATCATGGGAGATTTCCTCTACTCGACTGCTCTCACCCACCTTGTCGGTCTTGGCGATTTGGAGGCGCTGAAGGCACTGACGCGCGCGTCGACAGAAATGACGCTGGGCGAAATGAGACAGCTCGCGGTCACCGAGCCACTCAAGTTCGGTGAGAGCGAGTACTACGACCTCATTCGCTCCAAGACCGCGTCACTCTTGCGCACAGCATGCGAGCTCGGAGCTCTCTCCGGTGCCCGCACTCGTTGTGAGGCGCTCGGCGAGTTCGGCGAGAATCTCGGGATGGCATTCCAGATCACCGACGATTTGCTCGACTATCGTGAGGTGCAGGAGACGACCGGGAAACCGTCGGGGCTGGATCTCCGCGAGCACAAGGTCACGCTGCCGTTGATCCACGCGCTTCGCGAGATGTCCCATCCATCGCGGAAGGAAGTAGAGCGGTTGTTCGAAAGAGAGACCGTCACGGACGACGAAATCGCCAGAGTCGTCCAGATCGTGGCGGACAATGGCGGATTCGAGTATGCACGCCAGCGGGGCGAGGAATTCGCCGAACGGGCTCACGATGCGCTGTCGGATTTACCCGACTCCGTAGCGCGCAGATCACTCAGCGCGTCAATTTCCTACGTCATGGAGAGACACTCTTAATGCCACCGTACAATCCGCGGGGCCACAATCGGCGCGGCACCCTGTTTCACGCAGTCGTTCTGGCTAGCGGGTTCATAGTCGGCGGAGTGCTCCAGCAGGTGGGGCGGAAGTTCCTGCCGCCCGGAGCCGCGAAGGAGTTCTTCACCACTGGCGTGACTCCTGCGCTCGGGCCAATACCCGTGGATTTGGTTATACTCAAGTTCGCCCTTGGCCCAATCGCGCTGGACGTGTCACTATTGAGCCTGTTGGGGGTACTCGTGGCTTACCTCATAGCACGTTCGATCTTCTAGGAGTTTTCCATGTTTGGCAATCTGGGTTTTCCCGAGCTGCTGATCATCATGGTCGTGAT
>JALYYH010000251.1 GCA_030946665.1 Gemmatimonadota bacterium | reverse complement strand
GAGAATTCTCCGCGAGCAATCCGGCGTCGGCCACGCTCCGAGTCGACTCCATCGACTCTGCGGCGCTGGCGCGCGTCCGTGCGCTCCCGCCGATCGAGGACGCCGAGGCGCGGCGAACGGTTATCGGCAGCGCCCGCATCGAGGGTGGCTGGCGCACCGCCACACTTTTCGCTGCGGATGATCTCGCCGGCAAGCGCATAGGGGTGCTCAAGCGTGAGCGCGGTGATTGGCCGCCGCCCGACGGCTCCATCGCAATCGAGGCTTCTTCTGTCGAGTTTTCCGGCGCAAGCATCGGCAAGCCCATTGCGATCCAGATCGGCGACGGGCCGCTGGTGGATCTCAACGTCGCGGGCGTCGGTCGGGACGTCGGATTGGCCCCTGGCTGGATGGAGCACGTCGTCTACGGATTCGTCACGCCGCGCACCCTCGCCAGGCTTGGCCAACCGGCGTCGCTCAACGAGCTTCAAATCGTTGTCCGCGATTCTGGCTTGAATCGCGAGGGCGTTCGCCGAGTCGCCAACAGCGTCAGCGCAGTGCTCGCAGGGATGGGACACCGGGTGTCGAGCATCGATGTGCCGACTCCAGGACGACACATCCACGCGGCGCAGATCGATTCGCTGCTGTACACCCAGGGCGCGTTTGGATTTCTGGCGCTGCTGCTGAGCGGCGTGCTCGTGATCAATCTGATCTCCGCCATGCTGGTGGGACAGGTGCGAGAGATCGGCATCATGAAGGCGCTCGGCGCGCGCGCGGAGCAGATCGCGGCCATGTACCTCGCTCTCGCATTGCTGCTCGGCGTCGTGGCTTGCGCCATTTCGCTGCCGGTGGCCGCGGTGCTGGGGAGAGCGTACGCGCAGTTCACGGCGGACATGCTGAACTTCGACATCTCCGGATTCGCGATTCCCGGCTGGTCGTTCGGCCTGCAGCTCGCCGTCGGAATCCTGCTGCCACTGGCGGCGGCGGCGGTGCCGGTGACGAGGGGAAGCCGCATTGGCGTGGGAGAAGCTTTACGGGACTTCGGCATTCCTGGTCGCGGAGACGGCGGAGCGCCGCGGCTGCTGCGGCACGTCGGCGGAGTGACGCGCCCGCTGCTGCTCTCCTTGCGCAACGCGTTTCGTCGTCGCCAGCGCACGGTGCTCACGCTGGTGACACTGTCATTGGGCGGAGCGATCTACATCGGCGCGCTCGATCTGCGCCGGGCGATCATCGGGTCGGTGGATCTGCTCTTCGACGCACAGCGCTACGACCTGTCGATGCAAATGGCGCGATCGTATCCGGTCGACAGCTTGCAGGCGGGGGCCCGGGAGGTCGAGGGAGTGGCCCGCGTTGAGGCATGGACCGGCGCGCGGGCGGCGATCGCTTCGACCGACGGCCCTGCCGGAAACTCTTTTCCGATCACCGCGCCGCCGGTTGAAACGAAGATGCTGGCGCTGATGCTGCTGCGCGGCCGCGGAGTACGCGTCGGCGACGTCAACGCGCTGGTGGTGAATCGGCGATTGCTTGATGAAAACCCGCAGCTCGAGGTGGGCTCGCGGGTCCCGCTGATAGTCGGCGGCCGCAGCGGGATTTGGACGGTCGTCGGCGTCGCCGAGACCGGGCCGTCCCCGGCTGCTTACACCACACGCGAGACGTTGAGCGGAGTCACCGGCGCTGGGGCTAGCGGCCTCGTCGTCGCCACGAGTCTGCGGGGGGAAGCGTCGCAGCTCGACCTGATTCGCCGCTTGCGCTCGGATCTCACCGATCGCGGATTTGATGTTCGCGCGGGCCAGCTGAAGACCCAGCAGCGGCGGGTTGTCGAGGATCACCTGCTGATGGTCGCGGGATTCCTCGGCTGGATGGCGCAGCTCGTGATCGTCGTCGGCGGGCTCGGGTTGGCATCCACGATGGGCCTGGCCGTGCTCGAGCGAACGCGGGAAATCGGAGTGTTGCGTGCAATCGGCGCGCGGCACCGTTCCGTTTTCACAATGGTGCAGATCGAAGGCCTCGTGATCGCCTTCCTGAGCTGGCTGCTCGCGATTCCGCTGTCGATTCCAATGAGCGTGGGACTGGGCAAGGCCTTCGGGCGCATCATGATCACGGTTCCCGTCGATCTGGCGCCGGATTTGGAAGCGGTTTGGCGGTGGTTGGCGGTGTCTGTCATCGTCTCGGTGGTCGCGTGCGCGTGGCCGGCGCTACGCGCGATGCGGGTTCCGACGGCTGCCGCGCTCGCTTACGAATGAGGCGTGGTGGCGGCCTGGACGCGCCCAGTATCAGGACTCCACCGTCTTGCCCTCGGAGAGAAGCTTCGTTGTAAATCGCTGACCCTCGCTGATGCGCTCGATCTCGATCGCTGTTGATTCGACGATCTGCTCGACCCGCGCGAGCCGGGCGAGCAGCTCGGGATCAGCGCCCGACTTGAGAGTCTCGTTTTGCGCGCGGCTCTTCCCGAAGAAGTAGGCGCCGGCAAACGCAGCGAAGACTACTCCCGCGCCGGTGGAGACAACGATGAATCCAATCAGAATACCCAAATCGGGCATGGCACGACCATCCTGGGCTTGGCGAGTCCAAGATAGCCCTACGAGCCCGACCTGACACGGGTTTCCTCAAAGACCGTATTTGGCGCCCATATAAATCGTGCGGCCGTAGTACTCACGCTGGATCGCATAGTCGTGGCTCGGCGTCCCTTGGAAGAAGCCGAACACGGCGTTGTTCAGATTCAGTCCCTGGATCTGCAGCTGCATCCGCGAAGTCACGTTGTACAGCAACGACGCGTCGACCTGCGAGTGGGCGTAGAAGTAGGTGTCGCCCAGTCCGTCGGCGAGCCCGTCTCCGTAGGAAGTGATGTTCGCGCCCTGGTACGCCCATGCGCCTCGCGCCGAGATGGGCCCGAGCTCGTAGATCAGCGCCGCATTGGCCAGGTTCGGAGACTGGCGCGCCAGAGGCGCCGTGCGTCCCGTTGCGTCGACGAGCACATTCGAGTTGACGTGCGTGTAATTGAGGTCGAAGCCCAGGCCCCTCGCGACACCCGGCAGGAATGTCAGTCGCTGCTGCCACTCGGCCTCCACACCGAGCAAGTGACCTGACCCGCCGTTCTCCGGACGCGTACCCTGAAAGCCAACCAGCTCCGCCACCGGACCGTTGTAGGTGAATTGGCGAGTGAGAATGACGTCGCTTATCTGCTTGTAGAACACGCCGCCCGACAACACGCCGACCGAGGGGAAGAAGTGCTCGACGAGCAGGTCGTAATTCCACGCGTGCTGCGGCTTGAGGTCCGGATTGCCGGCGCTGAGAGCCGAGGGATTGTTGCGTGATGCGAGATCCGTCGAGCCCACGAGAGATGGTGCGAGCTGCGCGTAGTCAGGCCGCGCGATTCCACGGGTCAGGGAAACGCGGGCATCGGTCCCCTCGGCCACCGCGAGCTTGAGCTGGATGCTCGGAAAGAGATCGGTGTAGGTCTGCGTGCCCGGAACTTCGCGAATGGGCGACGCGGCTCCGGTGGCGTCTTTGGTCTGTACGTGGCCGAGGTAACTCGAATGCGTGTTCTCCACGCGCAGCCCCAGATACGCCTCGAGGGCGCCGAGCGTCACCATGTTGCTGATGTAGCCAGCGTAAACTCTCTCTGAGCCGCGGAAGGACGCGAGCGCGTTGCGTGCGGAGTTGGTCCGGTCCTGATATGGATGCGTGTCTTCGTACGCGGCGGTGACAATGTGGCTGGGAACTATTCCGAGCGTAAACGCGTTCGAGATCGCGTCGTAATAGTTCGGGTCTGATACGCCGACGCCCGCGTTCGAGAGCGCGAACGGAGTGGTCGAGCTGAACGATGCGCGGTTCGAGGTGAAGTCCTTCCGCTCGTCGCGCATCTTGACTCCGAAGCGAAGGAGGCTCGGGCCTTGCTCGCCCATCTGCCACGGCGCCGAGAAATCGAGTGCGCCACCGTCGTCGTAGCCGTTCGTATTACCGTCGACCGTGAAGTAGTTGTTGAGGAGGAAGTTCGCAGGCGTGTTCGCCGCTGACGTCATCGCCGGATCGACGTATTGGAAAATCGGCACCTTCGTGTTGGAGGCATCGTAGCTCACCGTCAGGCCCTGACCTCCCGGGCCGTCGTACACAAACGGGCTGAAGCGGTAGTCGCGCTCGTGCTGCGCGGTACCAGCAATGTTCGCGGATGCTTTTATTGCCAGCGTTCCGAAGCGCGTGCTTCCTCCCATCGTGAAGCCGTACATGGTTTCACGGGGTGTGCGGTTGTACGCCTCACGCGTTACTTCGACGCCGGTACCAAATCCGCGGGCGCCTGTTCCCAGGGAGTCGCCGGTCGACCCGAACGCCGATCCCGTCGCATTCGTCGCTACGTCGTGCACGTAGGTCGTGCCGAAATTCTCGAAGAAGCTGTACAACCCCTTCAGATAGATCGTCGATCCGCCGCTGAAGCGGTAATCAATGTCGGTGCCGACACCATACCGGTTACGCCGGTACAAGTAATCCCGCTGACTCCACTCCACCGGAAAGGTTCGCCCGTTGCTGTCGACGTTCCATGCCGGCTCGAGATCGTTGATCGCGCGGTTGTTGCGATCCGCGGAGCCTCCCACCAGAAATCCCAGCTTGCCATCATCACCGAAGCGACCGCCGTAGGCGAAGCCGCCCTGGTACTGGTTGCGACTGAGGAGTGGCATCTGCCCGTACTGGCTGGCGATGTAGCCCTGCGGTCTGCCTTCCGGAGTTTTCGTCACGAGATTCACCGAGCCGCCAATCGCGTCCGCGTCCTGCTCGGCGGTCAGCGTCTTGGTCACCTCGATCGCCGCCAACACGTCGGATGGGATGTCGTCGAGCTTCGGGATTCGGCTTCCGGCCTGGGTGCCGGGCACGTGCGCGCCGTTGATCGTCACGTTGGACAGACGCGGCTCGGTGCCGCGAATCTGCACGTACTTCCCCTCACCCTCGTCTCGCTCAGTAGTCACGCCGGGAATTCTTCCCGCGGCCTCAGCAGCGTTGAGTGTTGGAAGTGCGCGGATGTCGTCGCCCGATAGAACGGTGACGACATTCGGCGCATCTGCTCTGCGCTCGAGCGCTGCGGCTCTCGTCTCACCCAGTCGCTGCGCCTTGACAACGACACCGCCAAGGATCTCGGCGGCGGGGAGCAGTCGCGCATCAAGGCGCGTCGCAGCGCCGTCTGTGATCTCTATCGTACTGGTGTCCGGCGCGAAACCGAGCTTCGTCACCCGAATCGCGTAGCGTCCGGCCGGAATTCGACTGATCTCGTATCGTCCGGATGAATCGACGATTGCACCGAGCCGTGATGCGCCCAGGTGAATCGCCGCGCCGGGCTGAACATCACCGCCCGCCCCGCGAACGGTTCCTGCGAGTGAGCCGCCGCTCTGAGCGAGGGTGACGTTGGGCAACGCAAAAGTGCATAGGATCGCGACTAGCGCGAGGGAACGAGGCGCAGCGTTCATGAGATGCTCCGAGAGGGTCGACCCGAAAGTCGCTCACGATTGCCACGATTGTGTACGCGGGCGCGTCAAGAGTGTGTCACGACTCGGCGCGGGGATGGATACGGAACAAAAAAATCGCGGCGCTTCACGCGCCGCGATCGCAATTCGCGCTCAGGTCAGGCGCGAATGCTCAGTCAGGGATTTTCGGGCTTCGAGGATCGGATGACTCTCTCCGGCGTGCAGCGTCGCGGTCTGCCGCTCCCACTTGTTCTCCACCTTCTTGAGCCACGTCAGATAGCGCAGCCTCGTGTGGTGATCTTCGTCGAGCTGCGCATCCCGGATCTCTTCTTCCATGATTGAAATAGGCGCACCAGACGGTTACCGCGCAATGCTTTTGTCGGTCGTAATATTGTTGTTACAAAAACAGACGTTGTGTAACGAGTGAAGGACGGGACTTGCGTCTTCATCGATCACTCGCACCGCCAGACGGTATGAAACCCGACAGCCGAGGACTCAGGCTGCCGATCTCCTGCGGAATTCGTGACGCCGTTGGGTGGGCAAGACACACTTCGCGATAGCTTGCGCCGAGCCGGTCCAGCTCCCCTTCCCAGTCGAGCGCTTCGGCGGTGCGACGCGCTCCACGAGCCAGCTCGTCGCGCAGCTTGCGATCCATCACCAGCCGCACCATTGCGTGCGCCATCTGATGCGTGTCATTTGCGGGGAACGCCAACCCATTCTCTCCCTCCCGCAGGTGGTCGGCAACGCCACCGGCGGGCGCGGCAATCACGGGAAGGCCGCTGGCCATGGCTTCCAGTACTACCAGGCCGAGCGTCTCCGTCAGCGATGCGAAGACGAAGGCGTCAGCGCTCGCGTACAGCTGCGGCAAGGCGAATTTGTGGTCGAGGACTCCGAGGAAGGTGACGTCCGGAGGAGCAGCCCGTCGTAGCGCCGACTCCTCGGGCCCTCCTCCCGCGACAACGAGACACACGCTTCCGACGGGAAGCAATGCGCGGGCGATGGAGAACGCTTCCAGAATTTTGCGCACGCCTTTTTCCGCCGCCAATCGCCCAACGTGGAGCAGGACGAATTTGTGGTCCCACTTGTTCAACCGCCGGAAAAAGAGATCCCGCCGCTCCGGCCGGAACGTCCGGGAGTCGATCGTGCGTCCCCACACCTCCACGTCGCGAACTCCGAACCCGAGGAGGTCAGCGCGCGCCATTTGAGAGGGCGTGTATGTGCGACCCGCCCGTCCGTGGAAGCGGCCGATGTAGTTGGAGACGACGGCTCGCAACCCGGGAGCACCATAGGCTTCGGTGTAGCGACTGAAATCGGTGTGATACGACGTGACCATGGGAGCTCCCAGGCGCTGCGCGGCTATCTGGCCCAGTCGTCCGATCATGAACTCGGTCGCGCAGTGCACCAAGTCGGGCCGAAACTCACGCACTGTGCGGGCGATGCGTCGATACTCCGGCGCGGCGAGCCGAATGTCCGGGTAGGGCGGGAACGCCACGCTTGGAATCTCAACGTGCAGATCGGCGGCGCCGAACTCGTCCACGAAGTGCTTCACCCCGTTTCCAGGGTAGGCCGGATAGCGCGGGGAGACCACGCCGACGGTCCACCCGCGTGCCCGCAGGCCGGCGACTGTGCGCGCCGTCACGACCGAAACACCGTTCACCTGCGGCGGATAGGTATCAGTGCAGTAGAGGACGCGCGGTGATCGATCGCGCTTCGACGCCAGAATGAGTCTCCCTGAGAGATGAGTGAAGCTGGTGGCGATGCGTCACCCCCACGTGCTCGCACCGTCACGATTTGGTAAAATTCTCGTGGCTCACGCTACGTGCGCCCAACCGCTCAGGCACTGCGCTTTGTTACACACTCGGCATGGTGTTGTCGTCGTTTCTTGACCCGAGGTCACGACCTTTCGGGCATGATCGGCACGACGATTCTGCTTTCGCGACTGGACGCTCGCGACCGAATGCTATTCCTGCGCTGCGCCCTGGCCGACTCGTCTCGGCGCTCGCGCCTGCTCTGGACGATTCTCACGAACGCGGGCGGCGCCATGTGCACCCTTCTCGCGGCGACGCTGCCGCTGCTGTTGGGGGGCGCGCTCGCGGGCGTGGCAGAGCCGGCGTTGCTCACGCTCATCGTGTCGCATGTGATCGTTCAGCTGGTGAAGCGCACCGTTGGTCGGGCGCGGCCGTCGGTTGGCGTCTCGTGCGCCGTGCTCGTCGCGGAGCCCGACCGCTTCTCCTTTCCATCGGGCCACGCGACAGCGGCGATGGCGGTCGCGTTCATCTACGCCAACGCCTACCCATCGCTTGCTTTCCCTCTCGTCCTGCTCGCCAGCGCTGTGGGAATGTCGCGCGTGTTCCTTGGCGTGCACTATCCGGGTGACGTCTTAATCGGGCAGCTGATCGCCGTAATCACTGGATTCGTCGCTTTACACGGCCGGGGTGTGAGCTAGCCCTCCGCAGCAACCAGCTCGGGCGCGATCCCGTAATCGCGAAGCTTTCGGTAGAGCGTCCGCTCTCCGATGTCGAGGATCTCCGCCGCTTTCCGGCGATTCCCCCTCGTATCCCTGAGCGCCGCTTCGATTGCCACACGCTCTATCTCGGCCATCGTCATCCCCGGAGTCAGCGTCAGGATGCTCGGCGGCGCCGGCTGATTGGGCGGCTCGATCGCGCCGGTGATGGCGCCCGAGCCGATCGCTGCGGCAGGCCGAACTTCGCCCACCCAGGCGTGTCCATCGCGACGCTCGTCGTCGAGCCGCCTCCGCAGCTCCTCCACCTGGAGCCTCAGCTCGAGCATGCTCCTCACCAGGAACTCGAGCTCCCTTCCCTCTGCTCCCACCGCGCCACGTACCACCGGACCGACGTGAACTGGTAAAAAGCGCGCCGCTCCGCCTTCTCTGATTCCGCGCGGGATGTCCTCGGGTCCGATCTCCCTGCCCGGCGCCAGCACCACCATGCTCTCCACCAGGTTGCGCAGCTCGCGCACGTTGCCCGGCCACGGATAACTCATGAGAATCTGCATCGCTTCCGCCGAGATGCCGTGAAAAGGCCGGTCGTGCTGCGACGAGAATTCCTTGATGAACCTTCGGACTAGCAACGGAATGTCTTCGCGCCGCTCTCGTAGCGGCGGCAGGTAGATGCTGAGGACGTTGAGGCGATAATACAGATCGGCGCGGAATCTTCCCTCCTCCACGCTGTCCCTCAGCGGACGATTGGTCGCTGCGACCACTCTCACATCGATCGGGATCTGCGCCGTTCCGCCGACGCGCGTGAGCTTCCGCTCCTCCAGCACGCGCAGCAGCTTCACCTGCGTCGATGGAGGAATCTCACCGATCTCGTCCAGGAACAGTGTGCCCGTGTCGGCGAGCTCGAATCGCCCGATCCGTCTTTCCGCCGCTCCGGTGAACGATCCCTTTTCGTGCCCGAACAGCTCGCTCTCGATCAGCGTCTCGGGAAGTGCGCCGGCATTCACAGCGATGAACGGCTTTCCTCTCCGTGGACTCAGACGGTGTATCGCGTGCGCGACCAGCTCCTTGCCCGTGCCGCTCTCGCCCTCGATGATCACCGTGCTCGACACCGGCGCGATCTGCTCGATCTTGAGCAGCACTTCGTTGATCGCATCCGACTGCCCGATCAATCCCGTCGCATCGGTGAGACGCTTCCGGCCCATTACGCGGCGCACCGCCAGATAGAGCTCGTCGGCGGAGATCGGTTTCGTGTAGACGTCGACGAATCCCAGCATGCGTAGCCCTTCTCTCAGCGTCGGATCTTCGATGTCCGCGAGTCCGATCAGCGACGTTCCACTCCACAGTTGATCCTTGACGATCTGCACCGTTCCTGGATCGCCGAGCGCTCCGGTGAGCACGATGAGATCGGGCTTGAAGCGCTTTATCTCCCCGCGCAGGTCGTCCAGCGGAGACACCACCGCCGTCTGCGTGCCCGCCGCCTCGAGCAGCGCGTTGAGCCTGACCGCCGGCTCGACGTCAGTGAGCGTGATAAGAACCTTCATGCGGCTCGCTCTGCGTCAGCGCAGCAGCCTGACAAAGTGCAGTCGCCAGCTTTCACCGCGCACCTCCAGCTGGCGCGCCCGCCGTTGCGTGCTCGGTCACTCTTCCCCGAAGCACATCGCAGGCGTGCTGAACGATCGGATCGATGGCCTCGAGTCCGTCTCGCGCCCCACCCGGAGACCCGGGAAGATTTATGATCAGGGTCTCGCCCCGCACACCGGCGACGCCACGCCCGAGCGCAGCGCGCGCAAAGTTCGGTAGCGCGATCACCCGAATTCGCTCGGCGATTCCCTCCGCTTCGCGGTCGATCACCGCGCGAGTTGCTTCGGGCGTGACGTCGCGCTCCGACAGACCGGTTCCGCCGGTCGTGATCACCAGCTCGGCGTCGTCGATGTCGGCGGCGCGAATGAGCGAGCGGACGATCTCCGTCGTTTCATCAGCGCAGAGATAGGCGGAGACCACCTCGTGATTTCTGGCGCGCGCCCAACCCGCGATGATTGCGCCGGATGCGTCCTGCCGCTGGCCGCGCACGACGGAGTCCGAGACTGTAATCAGCGCTACACGCATGGCTGTGAGGCTCGACTACAGCCGGCTGCCGTTCTTGTAGAACGGCAGCTTCTGCACGACGGCGGGAACGCGCTTGCCGCGGATCTCGATCTCGAGCTGCGAGCCTTCGGCAACCGACTCGGGCGGGACATAGGCGGTTCCGATCGGGATCCCGAGCGTTGGACTCATCGTTCCGCTCCTCACCGCTCCGCTCGGTTTTCCATTCGCGAACACCGGATAGCCGTGACGCGGGAAAGAGCGCTCGGATGTGGTGAATCCGACCAGCTTTCGCCTGAGTCCCTGCTCTTTCTGCCTGGCGAGAGCATCGCGCCCCACAAAGTCACCCTTTTTCATCTTGACGAGCCAGCCGAGCGAAGCCTCGAGCGGCGTTGTGGTGTCGTCGAGATCGTTGCCGTAGAGCGCCATTCCCATCTCCAGCCGCAGAGAGTCGCGCGCGCCGAGCCCTGCTGGTTTCACCTCACCGGATGCCGTCAGCGCTTTCCAGATCTTCTCCGCATGCTCGCCGGGCAGATACAACTCGAATCCATCTTCGCCGGTGTAGCCCGTACGTGAGATGTAAACTTTGTCGACACCGGCAATCTTTCCGGTGGTGAATTCGTAGTATTTGATCTTCGACAGGTCGACATCCGTGTGCTGCTGCAGAATCCGCGCGGCGTCGGGCCCCTGGAGCGCGAGCAGCGCGATCTGGTCGCTGATGTTCTCCAGCTTCGCGTCGGGAAACTTTTCCAGGAAGCGCGAGATGTGCGCGAAGTCCTTGTCGATGTTTGATCCGTTCACCACCATCAGCACGCGGTCATCTGCGCGATAGACCAGACAGTCGTCGACGATCGTCCCGTCCTCGCGAAGGATCGTCGAGTAGTGCGCCTGGCCCGGCTGGAGCGCCGCGACATCGTTGGTCGTGACGTAGCTCACGAAGTCGACCGCCTGGGGTCCGCGGACAATGAACTCACCCATATGACTCACGTCGAACAGCCCAGCCTTCTCCCTAACCGCCTTGTGCTCGGCGGTAATCCCCGTCGGGTACTGGACGGGCATCTCGAACCCGGCAAAGGGTACGATCTTGGCGCCGAGCGCGGCGTGGACATTGTACAGAGGCGTACGTTTCAAACGGGCTGGACCTGATTGTAGTCTGGTCCCAATATGCGCGAAGCGCCCCTCGATTTCGAGGGGCGCCGTGACAATTTGGCAGAAACTGGCCTGCCTAATCCATCAATTCAGCTCCGCTGACCTCCTGGACCTCGCCTACAGCGGGCCGAGTCCCCGTCACCATACCCCTAAGGGTCTCGAAGAGGATGATCGGCCTGGCCTTGTTGACCTTCATGTAACAGGCGAAATCGGCGTCCACCATGATGAGCGCGATACGTGGGTCCGTAGGACCACCGTCCCACTCCCCTCCCTGGTCGCCGAACCACACCTTCCACTCCTCCTTATATAGTTGCCGGATTCTCGACCGGTTCCTCGAGACGTGGGCGACACCAGACACCGAGACCCACTCATGCGTGCGGTTGTTGTAGTAGGAGCAGTTGACGTGCGGATCGAGCGTGAGATCGTCGAGCTTGTGGGTAGTCGCGTCGGTGACGAACCAGAGATCCGCTCCCTCTATTCGTTCCTGGGATGCCATCGGTCGCGAGACCAGCTGGCCCGTGGGCCGGCGTGTGGTGAACATCGCCGTCTCGATGCCTTCAATCAGGTCGTACAGCTCGTCGATTTTCTTTGAGGCCGCCATGCGCCTTTTTGTGTGCAGAAGACATGCCGATGCAGGATCCGTTTCCGATGGTGCCAGAAACCGGCGGTTGGTAGCGGCTAGAGTTTCTCCCCGCCCATGAGCACAGCCATGATCGCCTTCTGAATGTGAAGCCGGTTTTCCGCCTCGTCCCACACCCGGCTCTGCGGACCGTCGATCACATCGGCCGTAACCTCTTCACCACGGTGCGCCGGCAGGCAGTGAAGGAAGATCGCGTCCTTGTTCGCGCGCTTCATGATCGATTCGTCGACGCGATAGCCCTTGAACGCTTTCTCTCTGATCGCCTGCTCCTCTTCCTGGCCCATCGACGCCCAGACGTCAGTGTTTATCACGTCAGCCTTGTTGGCCGCCTCGGCGGGATCGTGCACGACGGTGATCTTGGCCTTCGACTGCGCGCGCTGGAGAATCATTGGATTTGGCTCGTAGCCCTCGGGACAGGCGAGCGCCAGCTCGAACCCGAGCACGTATGCCGCGTTGAGCCACGAGTTCGCCATGTTGTTGCCGTCGCCAATCCAGGCGAAACGCTTTCCTTTGTAGCCCCCCAGGTGCTGCTTCACGGTGAGAAGATCCGCGAGCACCTGGCATGGGTGCACCAGATCGGTGAGTCCGTTGATGATCGGCACGTCGGCGTAGCGCGCAAGCTCCTCGATCTCCGAGTGCGCGAAAGTGCGAATCATTATCCCGTCCACATACCGCGATAGGACCCGCGCCGTGTCGGCGATTGGCTCGCCGCGCCCGAGCTGCACGTCTCGAGGCGAAAGAAAGAGCGCGTGCCCGCCGAGCTGCCACGCACCGACCTCGAACGAGACCCGGGTGCGGGTGGATGATTTCATGAAGATCATCGCCAGCGATTTTCCGGCGAGCGGCTTCCTTTTGTACTTGCCGGTCCTCATCGTTTCGGCGATCGAGAACAGCTTGTCGATTTCCCTGGCAGAGAAGTCAGGGATCTGCAGCAGATCCCGGTGTTGGCGTTCCCTGGTGACCTTTATTGGCATGTCAGCGTTGAATTTTCCGGTATGGTGTGGCGGTGCGCCGGAAATATACTATTGCCGAGCGATATCTCTCCTTCGCCGAGGGCCGGATGATTCTGTTGCCGATTCGCCTGCTGTG
>JALYYH010000245.1 GCA_030946665.1 Gemmatimonadota bacterium | reverse complement strand
CTTGTGCGAGATGGGCCGATAGGCTCCGGCCACCTTCACCTGCAGCGCGTCGGGTCGGTTGTACTGCGCGATCGCGTCGAAGAAGAGCTTGTTGAGCGTCCCGGGAGCGGGGCGCGGGCCACCTCGTGCTTCCATCAGCGTCTCCCCCTCAAAGTTCCTGGTCTAGCTGCGCGGCTTCAGAATCAGAACGAACGGCACGGGACTACCACTCACCGGGACACCGCGATACTTCGCGGTCGCGCTCACGATGATCGTATCCCTCGCGGTCGCAGAAGTGAGGAAGAGAGGATGCAGACGAATCGCTCTCCCCGCTATGCCATTGGCATCGGTGGTATCGACCGCCGACGGCTTGCCCGCGTCGTTCACCAGCTGGCCAAGCTGGGGGTTTTTCTGCGATACGATGGAAAAGCTGACGATGTAAGATTTGACGGCGCTGTCGTTGGGCGCGGCGCCGTGAGTGAGCTTGACCGTGAACTGCGGTGACACGTTCTGGGTGCTGTCGAGAAGTGAGTACGACAGCGAATCGAGACCGTGAACGGCAACGAGCAGGTCCGGTCGAAGCGTGACGTTCACGTTCTGAATGGCCTGAAGACTTCCAACCGTCGCGATGATTCGTGCGGGGGTCGAGCGCAGGCTGTCGGCGACGACGATTCCGGTGAGGCTGTCCGCCTTGACGCCGGAATCGGGTGACTGAAAGCGCACCGGCACTGGAACGATCTCATCGCCCTTAAAGTTGAAGGCGTGAACCTTCGGAAGCACGATCGCTCCGGTCGTATCGCGAAGCGTGTCGCCAACGACAACGGATGGGGCCTGCAACGAGTCGAACTGGATGGAGAGGACCGACGTCGAGCTCCCGCTGACGTCAGCACAGGCGAAAGCGCCGACGGTGCCGAGCGCCACCACCACGGACAGGACGGCCGCACCGGGCCTCCGCCTGATCATACCAGCCGATCAGCCAGCAGTGTCGCGAGATTCACGTAAGCTTGCGACGCCGCGTCCGCGGGACTACGCACCACGACGGGCTGGCCGGAGGCGAACGCGTCGGCAGTTGCGGAGGTGCGCGGGATCAGGACATCGAACACGATGTTGGCTGGGAGATGCTTCCTCACATAATCAACTACCCTGTCGCTCGCCGGATTGTTCTGCTCATACATCGTCAGCAGAATGCCGTCGAGCGTGAGACGCTCGTTGATGGAAACTATGTCCTGTATCGCGCGAAGGATCTGTGGGGTGGTCTGAAGCGCGAGTGGCTCGCACTGGAGCGGCACGATCACGTGCTCGCTGCCCGCCAGAACCTTTCGCGTTATGGAGCCGAGGCCCGGCGGAGTATCCACGACAACGACCTGGCATCGCTGCTCAGCCATTTGCAGCAGATCCTGCAGCACGTTCGTCTCCCGCACGAGCTGCGAGTAAACGGCGTGATCGGCCTCGTCGGCAACCGACCCGGCCAGTATCACTCGCAGCCAGGGAAGGGCGGTGGGCAGGATTATCTCACGAAGAGTGCGCTCGCCATTCAGGTAGTCGGCGAAGCCGGCAGTTGGGTGCCCGCGTTGTAGCCCGGCCCCGTATCGCACCGACCCTTGCGGATCAACGTCGATGAGCAGCGTCTTCATCCCGCGACGCGCGAACGCGGCTGCGAGATTGACTGCGGTAGTGGTTTTGCCGACTCCTCCCTTCTGGCTTACGACAGCGAGGACCGCTCCCATCTATTCGAGAATCCCCGGGTACTCACTCGTCTTGAGCCGTTGATTGGGAGGAGACTGGGGCGGTGGCTCAGCGCTCTTCATCTCGTCGAGGGTTTTCTGGGCGTGCTTCACCCACCGCTCGGCCTCAGGGCTGCGCGGTGGGTCCATCAGGAACGCCTCGAGGTGAAATGCGGCGTCGCTCACCTCTCCGCGCCTCAGCAGAAGAAATGCGAGACCGTAATGCGCGCCTGAAAGCCTCGGCTCGATCGCGAGAGCGCGACGGTAGCAACGGATCGCCTCATCCATCTGGCCGAGCTTGGAGTATGCGATCGCCATGTTCTGGAGGACCTTGTGATTGTTCGGTGTCTGCCGCAACGCGAGCCGATACGACGTGAGCGCGGCGTCGAAGTCGCCCTGACGTTCCAGCGCCAGCGCCTCGTTCAGGTAATCGAGGTTGGCACCTGTCGGTTTCGGCTTTCCACCGGTGAGCCGGTCCCAGAATGACATTTGGTCGAATCTACCGACTAAGATGTGAGAGGGCTAGCTTAACTCTAACTGCTTTTCCCCGAACGCTTTGAGAGCAAAATGTCACCCCGCAAACGCACGATCGACGCCAC
>JALYYH010000244.1 GCA_030946665.1 Gemmatimonadota bacterium | reverse complement strand
AAGGGCATCACGTCATCCCGGGCGTCCTCGACGTTCACGTTCACCTCGAGCTGCCTTTTTGCGGTACGGTCTCAGCGGACGATTATCGCTCGGGAACGCGCGCCGGTGCGCGGGGCGGCGTGACGACGCTCATCGATTTTGCGATTCCATACGCAGGCGAGTCGCTCAGCGATGCGGCGGACAACTGGATGAAGAAGGCAGAAGGGAAGTCGCTCATCGATTACACCTTCCACATCTGCATCACTCGCTGGAACGACCACAAGGATCAGATCAAGGGCATGGTCGATCGCGGCTTCACGACCTTCAAGGAATTCATGATCTATGAATCCGAGGGCTGGCAGTCGGACGATCGCGCGATGTTCGGGACGCTCGAGAAGATGAAGGAGTACGGAACAATGCTGCTGGTGCACGCCGAGTCGGCACGGGTGCTCGATGAGCTAATCGCCCGCCATCACACGCCGGAATTGATGAAGAAGTACGGGGCGCGCCTGCATCCGATGACTCGGCCCAACTTCATCGAAGCAGAGGCGATCCAGCGCGCGGTGCAATGGTGCGAAGCAACAGGCGGACAACTCTACATCGTGCACATGTCGACGGGAGAGGGCGCCGACATAATTCGCTCTGCTCAGGCGCGCGGCGTGCCGGTGCTTGCCGAGACGTGCGTCCAGTACCTGGTACTGGACGACTCCGTGTTCGAGCGCGAGGACGGGCATCTCTACGCCTGCTGTCCGCAGCTCAAGAAGCCGAAGGACGTCGACCGTCTCTGGAAAGGTTTGAAGACGGGTGAGGTCTCGGTCGTATCGACTGACACCTGCACCTTCAACCGAGAGCAGAAGGCGATGTGGAATGGCGACTGGACCAAGATTCCGATGGGAATGCCCGGTCTCGAGACGCTGATGCCGCTCACTTACACCCATGGTGTCCTCGGCGGGAAGATCAGCCTCGAGGAAATGTGCACCAAGCTCTCCACCAACCCCGCGAAAATCATGGGATTGTATCCGCGAAAGGGGGCAATACAGGTCGGAGGCGACGCGGATATCGCGATCATTCATCCGAAGAAGACGCACAAGGTTCAGCCATCGGAGATGGAGACGAACGCTGACTGGTCGCCATATGAGGGATGGGATCTGGCGGGCTTCGCGCGCACGACACTTTCTCGCGGCGAGGTGATAGTGGACGACTATCGCGTCGTTGGGCGTGAGGGGCGTGGACAGTGGCTGCCCCGTAAGACCGCGGGTCTGGCGTCGTGACGAGTGTGGCCGCGGGCGCATCCTACGCGCCCGAGGCAGTGTCCGTTCCGGAAGACATCCAGGCCAGCCCACTCTGGAACAAGGACCTGGCGCCGACCCCGCTGTCGCGTCGCACCTGGTCCACCTACAACATCGCGGCGCTGTGGATCGGCATGAGCGTGGTCATCACGACCTACACGCTCGCTTCCGGATTGATGCAGGAAGGAATGACATGGTGGCAGGCGCTGATGACGATCCTTCTCGGAAACGTCATCGTGCTCATCCCGATGATTCTCAACGCGCACGCGGGAACCAAGTACGGAATTTCCTTTCCAGTGATGTGCCGGGCAAGCTTCGGCGTACGCGGCGCAAACATTCCGGCGATGTTGCGGGCGATCGTCGCCTGCGGGTGGTTCGGGATTCAGACGTGGATCGGCGCGCTCGCGCTGAACAGACTGTTCGTTGCCGCATGGCCTAGCTGGAGCAGTGTCACCGGGGGCGTCGCGCTTGCATTCGCGTTGTTCTGGCTGCTCCAGGTCGCGATCATCGCGAGGGGCATCGAGGGAATCAAAATGCTCGGCAGCTACGCAGCACCTTTCCTTCTCACGGGTGGAATCCTGCTGCTGCTGTGGGGAATCCGGCACGGCGGTGGCCTGGGCCACATTCTGACGGAATCACAGCGATTGCAGGGAAAGACTCAGAACGTTTCGTTCTGGAAGCTGTTTCCGCCGGCCCTTACAGCGAATGTCGGATACTGGGCGACGCTGAGCCTCAACATTCCGGATTTTACCCGATACGCAAAGAGTCAGCGATCCCAGGTGACCGGCCAGGCCCTGGGGCTACCGACGACAATGACGACGTTTGCGTTCATAGGTGTAGCAGTGACGAGCGCGACGATCGTGATTTTCGGCAAGGCGGTGTGGGATCCCGTCGTGCTCGTAACCATGATCGGCGGGCCGGTGCTGATAATCTTTGCGGCGCTCGTCGTGCTGGCGGCGCAGCTGCACACGAACATGGCGGCCAACGTCGTGTCTCCGGCAAACGACTTCTCACACCTGAGCCCGAAGCGAATCAGCTTTGCCACCGGTGGAATCATCACGGCGATGATCGGGATTCTGATGATGCCGTGGAAGCTGTACGCCGGAGCGGGTGCGTACATCTTCACGTGGCTGATCGGCTACTCCAGCCTGATGGGCGCGCTGGGCGGAATTCTGATCTGTGATTACTGGCTGTTGAGGAAGCAGCGGCTGGATGTCGACGACCTGTTTCGGATGAACGGGCGCTACGAGTACCGGGGTGGTTTCAACCCGCGCGCGGTGATAGCGCTCGTTCTCTCCATTCTTCCCGTTGCGCCGGGATTTCTCCGGGCTGCCGTCACGCCGGGAGGCAGAGTGGCGGAGCCAAACTTCTTCGATCAACTCTACTCATACGCCTGGTTCGTCACTTTCGCCCTCAGTTTCCTGATCTACTGGCTGCTGATGCGGCGCGAGGTCGTCGCGCCGGTCACGACAAAATCATAGGGAGAGCTGGATGCCTCGTGTAGTCAAATGCGGCCTGATTCAGGCGTCGAATGCGTGCCCGGTCGACGAGCCGCTCGGAAAGATCCGCGAAGCCAACATCGAGAAGCACATGAAGTTTCTCGATCAGGCCGGAAAGCAGGGCGTGCAGATCATCTGCATGCAGGAGATCTTCACCGGGCCCTACTTCTGCGCCGAGCAGAATACGCGATGGTACGACGCAACCGAGAAGATTCCCGATGGACCGACGACGCGTCTGATGCAGGAAGTCGCGAAAAAGTACTCGATGGCCATCGTGGTTCCCCTCTACGAGGAGGATGAGACGGGCGTCTATTACAATACCGCCGCGGTCATCGACGCAGATGGGACGTACCTGGGAAAGTACAGGAAGAGCCACATCCCCCACACGGCGCCTGGTTTCTGGGAGAAGTTCTATTTCAAGCCGGGCAATCTCGGATATCCGGTGTTCAAGACTCAGTACGCGGACATCGGAGTGTACATCTGCTACGACCGACACTTCCCGGAGGGCGCGCGGGAGCTGGGACTGAATGGCGCGGAGATCGTGTTCAATCCTTCCGCGACCGTGGCCGGGCTGTCAGAGTATTTATGGAAGTTGGAGCAGCCGGCGCACGCAGTAGCAAACGCGTTTTTCGTCGGCGCGATAAATCGCGTTGGATTCGAGAAGCCCTGGAACATCGGTGAATTTTACGGGCAGAGCTACTTCTGCGATCCGCGCGGCCAGATTCTGATGCAGGCGAGCCGGGATCGCGACGAGCTGTTAACGGCGGAGCTCGATCTGGACCAGATCCGCGAAGTCCGGAATGTCTGGCAATTCTTCCGGGATCGCAGACCGGAGACTTACGGGAGGCTGTGTAAGCTGTAGTCAAATCAGCACTGGAACGCTGAGGACACTGGCGTGGGTGCAGCCCGAACTTAGATTCGCGGCATGACTCCGCGCGACTTCGAGATCGATAAGGACATCCGCCGCGCGTCGACGCTGCCGGGGCGGGTTTACTCCGACCCTGATTACTTCGAGCTGCAAAAGGGCCGCGTCTTTGCGCGCAGCTGGCAATGGGTCGGAGACGCAGCGCGTGTGAAGGCACCGGGTCGTGTCTTGCCGTTCACGCTTCTCGATGGATGTCTCAACGAGCCGCTCGTCCTCACGTCGGATGACGAAGGAACGGTCCGTTGTCTGTCGAACGTTTGTACCCACCGTGGCGCCATTGTCGTTGAAGGAGAGGGACATGCCCGCTCTCTCCGTTGCCGATATCACGGCCGGAGGTTTTCGCTCGACGGCAGGTTCGTGTCGATGCCGGAGTTCGATACGACGGTTGGCTTTCCGTCGGAGAAGGACAACCTGCCGCAGCTGAAACTCGAGCGACTGGGACCGCTTCTTTTCAGCGGAGTTGCACCAGAGATGAGTTTCGACGAGTGGATCAGTCCGGTACGGGAACGAGTGTCGTGGATGCCGCTCGACGAGTTCACCCGCGACCAGGCGACGTCGACGGATTATCTCATCAACGCCAACTGGGCCCTCTACTGCGATAATTATCTGGAAGAGTTCCACATTCCTTACGTGCACGCCGGCCTGGCGGAGAAGCTGGATTACTCGGGTTACAGGACCGAGCGATTCCGCTGGGGGAATCTCCAGCTCGGCATCTCCAAGCCCGGGGAGCCAGCGTTTGATCTTCCAAGAAACCATCCGAACGCAAAGGAGCGCGTGGGCGCGTTCTATTTCTGGTTGTTCCCCAACATCATGTTCAACTTTTATCCGTGGGGACTATCGCTCAACGTGGTAACTCCCTTGAGCGCTGGTCGCGCCAAAGTCGCCTTTCATTCTTACGTCTGGAATACGGCACTACGTGAGAGTGGGGTTGGAGCGGGTCTCCATCGCGTCGAAATGGAAGATGAGGAGGTTGTAGAGTCGGTTCAGCGCGGAGTGCGCTCCCGTCTCTATGACCGAGGCCGGTACTCGGAGCGACGCGAAGTGGGCACGCATCACTTCCACGAGCTGCTCGCCGACTTCATGCGGAAAGGATGACCACAGACGAAGGATTGGTAAGAGCGGTAGGCGTCCGCGGCCTCACCGCTGGCATGGTCAACTATATGATAGGCGCGGGGATCTTCGTGCTCCCCGCGACCGTCGCGGCGCGAGTCGGCGGTGCCGCGCCCTTCGTCTACGTGATCTGCGCCATCGCGATCGGGACGATTGTCCTCTGCTTCGCCGATGCAGGGAGCCGGGTCTCGCTTTCAGGCGGCACGTATGCGTATGCGCAGGTCGCATTCGGCCCGTTCATAGGCTTCGTCGTCGCGATGACGCTCTGGTTCTCGACCGTCCTCGCCAGCGCCAGCGTCGCCAACATCTTCGCTGACACGCTCTCGCAGATCACTCCGCGGTTCGGAGACCCAGTCATCCGGAGTGGCTCGCTCATCCTCGTCTACGCCGTTCTCGCCGCGATCAATATTCGTGGGGTGAAGATCGGAAGCGCCGTGGTGCAGACGGTGACAGCAGCGAAGCTGGCGCCGCTCCTGATCCTGATCGGGGTCGGGCTGTTCGCCATCAATGCAAGGAACCTTGCCTGGACGGGATTGCCGCCGACTCGCGAAATTGCGCGCACCGCCGTAATCCTCACTTTTGCCTTTATCGGGATCGAGTCGGCGCTCACGCCGAGCGGTGAGGTGCGTGAGCCGGCGCGAACAGTTCCGCGAGCGCTCTTCGCTACCCTCGCTCTCGTAACACTCATCTACATTGCCATCCAGATCGTTGCTCAGGGCGTGCTGGGTGCCGAGCTCGCCACGAATACGAAGGCGCCACTCGCCGAGACCGCGAAGCGATTGCTCGGTAGCTGGGGCCAGATGCTAGTGATTCTGGGGACGGCGGTCTCGACTTTGGGCTACGTCGCTGGTGACGTGCTTGCGGCACCACGCGGCATCTACGCTGTCGGGCGGGACCGGCTCCTCCCTGCGGCGATTGGCGCCGTCCACTCGCGGTACTTGACTCCGCACGTCGCCATTCTCACGCACGCTGTGTTCTGCGTCGGCTTCGCGCTGAGCGGATCGTTTGAAAAGCTCATCGTCCTCTCGGTGATTTCGACACTCATCGTGTACCTCATCTGCTGCCTGGCTACCATTCAGCTTCAGCGGCGCGACATTCGCGACGGAGGGGCGATTCCGTTCAAGGTTCCCGGGGGACCCGTGATTCCGGTCATCGCTTGCGGGATCGTCGTGTGGCTGATGACCGCCTCGACAAGCCAGGAAGTTTTGGCAATGGCGGCGATGCTCGTGGCGGAGACCGTTCTGTTTCTATTGATGCGCTACGGACGCAGCCCCGATCCTGCTACGGCCTGAGCTGCGCATAGCAGTGTGGACCGCGCCAGCTTTCCAGGGCGCTCTTCGCCGCGTTAACACTCCGATTCCACTCGAACCACCGGCGCTCCGCAAGGCGCGACCTGCAAGCGAGTCGCAAGTCCACTGAATCCCGCTGCGGTTGCGGAATCTCAGCGCGCCGTCGGACGAATGTCGGAATGACATCTTGCGAAAGGCGAGTCGAGTATGCAGCGTCGAATTGTCCGGTCAACGCCGCACGGTCGATGTTCTTTCCGACGATCCAGGACTCGAAGTTCCAAAACACGAGAACGGTGAAAACGCCGAGGGCGATCTCGGCGACACGTCTGCCGAAGGCAATAGATATCGTGCCTCTGCCGATTTCCAGCGCGAGAGCGGCAAGCGCCAGGGCCATCACTGCCATGTAAGCCTGGGCGAACAATCGCGCCGTGGTGAAGCCGTAGGCCTGCTCGTACAGCATCACTCGACGGAACGCCGAGATGAGGACGAGCTCGAGCGCGATGACCAGTGCCAACTCCAGGCGACGCAGGACAGCGCGGTCGCGCTCCGTGGCATCGGCGGGACGAGCGTACTCCAGAACGAGAATGACCGCGCCGACGAGCGTGGCGGCAAACGTGAGCTCGCCGAAGCCGCGTCGTGCGAAATCCGCGAACGTGACGCCGGTACCGATGGCCACCGGTGGGGAATGTATGAAGTAGGAGGCTTGTAGCAGAACGAACAGCCAGAGCACTACCGCCGCGCTCCACAGCACCATGTGCTGCTGCGTCAGGTCAACCGTGGACGCGACGCCGAGCGGCGGATACTGCGGAAGCTTTACAGCCAGCTGCCGGCGAGCGATGGAGTTTGCGCCAAGGGTGAGCGTGAGGAGGAAAACGAAAAACATCACCCGTGGCGGAAACGACCAGTCGGGGAGCCAGGCTGAAAGACGATCGGCGCTCCAGCGTATGACGGGGTCGGCGCGGCCGAGCAGCCCGACGAGTACCAGCACCAGCGGGACGGAAAGCAGAGCGCCTTTGATCAGCGACCGCGAGCGTGGCGAGGAAACCGAGCGCGGTGTGTCGGCCACCTCGTAGGCGGCAGCGGCCACGACTCGGAATGGAGCGAGGAAAGGAACGGCAACCAGCAGCTTTGCTGACAGGTCGCTCCACTTTTCCGCTCCGAGCGTGATCGTGGCGAGTCCCAGCAGCATGGCGTCGCTGAGTACGATCAAAACGTAAAAGAACTCGTTGGCGGTGAGGGCCAACCCCAAGCTCAGGAGGGTGGCCCAGGCGACGAGCACGAGGAGTGGCGGCTCCACTCGGCGCGCCGTGACCAGCCGTGAAATGATGAGAGAAACCGACGCGACAGCGACCCATATCGGCCAATTGATACCGGGCACGGCTGGGAATAGGATTGCAGCGCCGAGCGCTGAGGTAAGGATGGCGGTGGTCCAAGCTACGGCAGAGGCGGAAAATCGCATCGGTTCGGTTGCTCCAGAGTGGACAGAGTACTTTACGCTACAAAGTAAGACGGCGCAAGCACCATCATGTCACATCCGGCAAAATCATTTGCCGCCATGCCGCGAAATCGACGGCTCAGCACTCACGATTCGGTTGATCAGAATCGATAGCGGTCCCATTGACTTGGCCTCTTTTCGGAATAGGTTTACAAGGCTATGGCGGAACGCGGCTTACCGCGCCTGCCTGAATTAAAAATTGATCGCCGGTCACGTGCTTCAGGGCAGAGCCGGCGCGCCTCGAGTCCCCACCTGTGAAAGAGTTGCGGGTGCACCCGGCGGCAGCGGATGGATACCGGTCCCGTTCAGGGACGCCACGGTCCACCCGCGTTTTTGTTGAATCTAGACCACCGGCTCCAGCTGTTTGGAGCTGCTCACATAGAGAGTTTCCAGAGATTATGGCACGCCACACCCCGCTCGATCACTACCGTAACATCGGCATCATGGCCCACATCGATGCCGGGAAGACGACCATGACCGAGCGCGTTCTTTACTACACGGGGAAGACCCACAAAATCGGCGAGGTGCATGAAGGCACCGCGACGATGGACTGGATGGAACAGGAGCAGGAGCGCGGAATCACGATCACGTCCGCTGCTACCACTGCGTTCTGGATGCGGAACGGTACGGAGTACCGGATCAACATCATCGACACCCCGGGACACGTCGATTTCACTGTTGAAGTGGAGAGATCGCTTCGCGTTCTCGACGGTGCGGTGACCCTTCTGGATTCGGTGGCCGGCGTCGAGCCACAGACCGAGACCGTCTGGCGTCAGGCCGACCGCTACAAGGTTCCGCGCCTCATTTTCGCCAACAAGATGGACCGCGTCGGAGCCGATTTCGATCGCTGCATGCGAATGATTCGCGATCGACTTACCAAGAACGCGTACCCGATCCAGCTGCCCGTGGGCAGCGGGGAAGCGTTCACCGGTCATATCGACGTCATCGAGCGCAAGCAATACGTCTTCGACGACGAGTCCCTCGGCAAGAAGTTCGAGATCACGGAAGTTCCCGAAGAGTACAAGGAGGCGATGGAGAAGGCCCGTCACGATGTGATCGAGGCCGCCGTCTCACACGACGAAGCGCTGATCGAGAAGTATTTCAGCGGCACCGCGCTCACCAACGACGAGATTCGACACGCCATTCGCAGCGCCACCGTTGGTGGCTTCATTGTTCCGGTGCTCTGCGGCGCGGCGTTCAAGAACAAGGGCGTCCAGGCGATGCTCGATGCGGTAGTAGACTTCCTTCCGTCGCCGGTCGACGTCCCCGCCGTCGAGGGACACCTCCCGAATGGCGAGATGGGCACGAGAGCTCCGGATGACGACGCGCCCTTCGCGGGTCTCGCCTTCAAGATCGCGACCGATCCGTTCGTCGGAAAACTGACCTTCTTCCGCGTGTATTCCGGCGTCCTGCAATCGGGCTCGTACGTCTACAACGCGACCAAGGACAAACGCGAGCGCGTAGGACGTCTGCTCCAGATGCACGCCAACAAGCGCGAGGAGATCCCGGAGGTGCACGCCGGCGACATTGCCGCGGCCATCGGGCTCAAGGAGACGCGCACAGGCGACACGATGACGCTGGAAGAGTCGCCGATCATCCTCGAAGCGATGAAGTTCCCGAATCCCGTCATCGACGTTGCCATCGAGCCGAAGACGAAAGCCGACCAGGACAAGCTGGCGATCGCGCTACAGAAGCTCTCCGAGGAAGATCCGACATTCCGCGTGCACTCCGACCAGGAAACCGGCCAGACGATCATCTCCGGAATGGGCGAGCTGCACCTGGAGATCATCGTCGACCGCATGCAGAGGGAGTTCAAGGTCGATGCCAATATCGGCCGTCCTCAGGTTGCCTATAGAGAGACGATCAGGAAGCGCGTTGAGAAAGTAGAAGGCAAGTTCATTCGCCAGTCAGGTGGTAAGGGTCAGTACGGCCACGTAGTGATCAACATCGAGCCGGCGAAGCAGGGCGAAGGGTTCATCTTCGAGGACAAGATCGTCGGCGGCACCATTCCTCGTGAGTTCATCAAGCCAGCCGAACAGGGAATGCGTGAAGCGCTCGAAGGCGGAGTGCTGGCGGGCTACCCGATGGTGGACGTGAAGGCCGAGCTGGTTTACGGCTCGTACCACGACGTCGACTCCAGCGAAATGGCGTTCAAGATCGCCGGATCCATGGCGATCAAGGAAGCGGCAAAGAGGGCGGGCGCCATCATCCTCGAGCCGATCATGAAAGTAGAAGTCGTCTCCCCCGATCAGTATATGGGCGACGTGCTTGGCGATCTGTCATCGCGGCGCGGAAGAATCGGCGGAATGGTCCAGCGCGGCGAGGCGCAGGTTATCGATGCGCAGGTGCCGCTGTCCGAGATGTTCGGCTATTCGACCAAGCTGAGATCGATGACTCAGGGAAGAGCCGTCTACTCGATGGAGTTTGCGCACTACGAGGAAGTACCAAAATCGAAGGCCGAAGAAATCATCAATAAAGTCACCGCAAAGGCGAGATAAGAAATGAGCAAAGCCAAATTTGAGCGTACGAAGCCCC
>JALYYH010000232.1 GCA_030946665.1 Gemmatimonadota bacterium | reverse complement strand
GCGTTGATCATTCCACCTTCGAATTCCGCGACCCTCGGCGCCGGTGCACCGTGTCGCGCCTCGACGCTCACCGCCTTTGTGACGAGTCCGCCGAGGGAGTCGAGATCGATCACACGAGCAATCTCCCGCCCGTAAGCGGCCGTTCCGGCGGCAAGCAACAATGGATTCTGAAAATCGATTCCCGCGACAGTGACTGCGAGCGCGGATCGAGTCACCGCTACCGGGCGCCTCCGACTCGGGACTCGTAGTGGGCCAGATAACGCAGCACCGACTCCGCGATATTTCTCGCGAGCGAGCGCTGGTTGTCCTGGTCGCTCAGGAAGGTCGCCTCCGACTGATTGCTGCCGAAACCGATCTCTATCAAGACCGCGGGCATGTAGGATCCCCGCAGCACGGCGAAGTTCGCCTGCTGCACGCCACGATTCGGTCCGGGATGCACATCTATCAATCCGTTCTGGATGGTGAGGGCGAGATCACTCGATTCCCTCAGATGCTCGTTCTGAGCCATGTCGGTGATGATGAAATTGAGCGGATCTCCCTTCGGAGCATTGGCGCCAGTCTCGAATTTGACCGATTCGTTTTCCATGTCCTGTACGCGGCGCTCGTCCTCGGTTTTGGCTTCGGCGAGGAAATATGTCTCGAATCCTCGCTCGCGCGCCGCCGCGGCAGAAGTGTACCCAGGCGCATTGACGTGAATCGAGACGAAGACGTCTCCGTGATTGCTGTTGGCGATCTTTCCGCGGTCGGCCAGCGCGATCAGGGTATCGGCTGTTCTCGTCATCAGGACATCCACGCCGCGGGCGCGCAGGACAGTCGCCAGTTTTTTCGCCACCGAGAGAGTGACGTCCTTCTCGACGAACCACGCAGAATTTCCGATCGGACCGGTCATCCCGAGATCGGGCCCGCCATGGCCAGCATCGATCACGACGACCTTTCGCGCCGATGGCCGTGTGATTACCGGGGGCACAGCTCTGCTTGCGGTTGCAACACCACTGAACGTTCTGAGCTCGCCCCGCGCGGCATCGTAGAAATATCCGCCGCCGTACCGGGGAATAACCTCGGAGACAAACTGGAATGGGAGATACAACTGTCCGCCGCGAACTTGCGGCGCCCGCGTAAGCGGAATTGTCAGCGTGTCGCGCTTGGCGAAGGGGATTCCGTCGATCAGGTCGAGCTTGAGGCGCGGCAGCGAGAGCGTGTAGTGGAGATTGGTGGACGTGATCAGCACTCCACGCATCGCTCTCATCAGTGCGTCCGCGCGCACGCTCGGCTGTCCGCCGTCTATGGTGACCGGCACCGATACGGCGGCAGCGCCGTCGCGCACGACGATAAACGTCGGGGCCTGCGCCGCCGCGACAGCAGTCTGCAGAAAGAGCAGCAGCGCGATCATCGAGTGCGTACTGCCCGCTGCATGTCGCGCTCATCGTCGCGCTTCTTTTCGTCGGCGCGCTTGTCGTAGAGCTTTTTACCCTTGCCTAGCGCGAGCGCGATCTTCGCCTTCCCCCGCTTGAAGTAGATCTCGAGCGGAATGAGCGTCAGTCCCTGGCGCTCTACCGCCCCGATCATCTTCCGGATCTCCTTGCGGTGCAGCAGGAGCTTGCGCGTCCGGGTGGGCTCGTGATTGAGGTAGCTCGCCTGTTCGTAGGGCGATATGTGAAGATTGAGCAGAAAAACCTCACCGTCCTTAACGATCGCGTAGGAATCAGCGATGTTGGCCTTTCCGTTCCGCAGCGACTTGACTTCGCTGCCGGTCAGAACGACACCCGCCTCCCATGTGTCGATGATGTGGTAGTCGTGTCTGGCGCGTTTGTTCCGCGCGACCGACTCCTTCGCATCTTTCTCGACTGTCTCTGCCATTTGACTTCGCGCTCAAGTTAGACGCAACAGGTTTCGCCGCAAAGCGACTTCGCACGCTTCGACGATTCCCCCAATGCAGCTATCCGGGCGGTAAACCGTCGCTGGGTGCGTTTAACCATTCCCATCAAGACGATCCTCTTCTATCTTGCAAAGTTCTATTTGCCGAAGTGGTGGAACTGGTAGACGCGCTGGCTTCAGGAGCCAGTGGGCGCAAGCTCGTGGGGGTTCGAGTCCCCCCTTCGGCACATAAAAAAGAACGGCGCGTCTGCTGAGTCAGGCGCGCCGTTCTTGCGTCGGTCGGCGTGATCTAAACCGTCTCGAGAATGGGCAAGCCCGTTTTTTCCGAACCGACCGGACTCGATCGGACAAGCCCAACTCGCTCACGCACAGTGGGCTCGTCGTGCAGCAAATCGGCGAGACTCACTCCCTGCAGCACTTCGTCGATCTTCCCTTGCAACATCATCCACACCGGCCTGATGCTGCAGTTGTGCGAAGCGGAGCAGCGCTCTTCTTCGACGGGGTGACTGACACAATGCAGATCGAAGGTCTCGAGCTCCGAAGCGTGGATCACATCGCGAATCGAGATCTCACTGGCGGGTCTGGCGAGGACATACCCACCACGGGCGCCGCGAGTGCTGGTGATTACCCCCGCTCGGCGCAGCCTCAGCAGTATCTGCTCGACATAATCGGCCGGAAGTCGTTCCTGCCGCGCGATCTCGCGACCGTTAACCGGTCCGAGCTCGGTCCGTTTGGCGAGGTTGAGAGCGCAAATGACGCCGTACTCCGCCCAGGTCGTTATCCGCATGTACTCAGGATAGGGATTCGGGTCGGCTCAGACAAGGGTCTGCCTGAATTGTCGTGGTGAGGCTGAATGCCATCAGCTTCACGGAGGCAGCTCACCACTCGTTCAGTCGCAGCTACCCGCCAGCGACCCCACCGTGCTTCCCGCCCGGAACCCCTATCTCCGTCATTTTGCGCAGATCGAGCACGTCGTCGATCTCTTTCGCCGGCAGGACTTTCTCCCGCTTCACCAGCTCGCGGATCAGAACGTTTTCCTTGACTGACTGCTTGCTGATCTCCGCGGCCCGGGCGTACCCGATCTGCGGCGCGAGGGCCGTCGCAAGTGCGGCGGAGCGCTCGAGCCAATACTCGCACTGCTCCTCGTTCGCCTCGATCCCCTTAACGGTCTTCTCCGCGAAGACACGCGCACTGTTGCGCAGAATCATCATCGAGAACAGGACATTGTGCGCGATCACAGGCATCATGACGTTCAACTCCAATTGCCCATGCTCGGCCGCGACGCTCACGCAGGCGTCGTTGCCCAGTACCTGAAAACACACCTGGTTTACCATCTCCGGGATCGACGGGTTGACCTTACCGGGCATGATCGACGAGCCGGGCTGCACCGCTGGGAGGCGAATCTCGTCCAGACCTGTTCGCGGACCGCTCGCCAGCAGGCGCAGATCGCTCGCAATCTTGCTCAGATCGAGGGCCAGTACCTTTATCTGTGCGCTGAATCCCGCCACATCACCCATGCTTTGCATCAGCTGAATGCGATCCGCTCCCTCGCGCAGTTTCAGCCTCGTCCCCTCACGCAAGTGCTTGACCATGAGCTTGGGATAGTTCGGCTCCACGTTCACTCCGGTTCCGACCGCGCTGCCACCGATTCCGAGATCACGCAGATAGTCGGCTGCTTCGATCACTCGCGTGAGGCCTCGACGCAATGAGCCGGCGTACGCGTCCAGCTCCTGCCCGAGCCGTATCGGCATCGCATCCTGAAGATGCGTCCGCCCCGACTTGAGCACCTTGTCGAAGGCCTTCCCCTTCTTCTCGAACGCCTTGATCAGATCTCCGAACGTGTCCTCGAATCCTCTCAGCTCCATGAGGCAGCCCAGGCGAATCGCGGTCGGGATCACGTCGTTAGTCGACTGCGCCATGTTGACGTGATCGTTCGGATGAACCGGCGTGTAGGCGCCCCGCTTTCCTCCGAGTATCTCATTGGCGCGATTGGCGAGCACTTCGTTGCAATTCATGTTGTGCGACGTGCCCGCGCCCGCTTGATAGACATCGACCACGAATTGATCGCGGTGCTTTCCTGCGAGCACTTCGTCGGCGGCCTTTACGATTGCATCCGCTAAACGCGGCTCCAGCCTGCCGGTGTCCTTGTGAGTGAGCGCGGCGGCGCGCTTGATGTGTACGGTGGCCTCAATGAACGCGGGCAGGGGATGCATCCCGCTGATGGGGAAGTTCTGCACGGCGCGGAGCGTCTGTACGCCGTACAGTGCGTCTGCAGGAACCTGGAGAGCGCCTAGCGGATCCTTTTCGGTTCGTGTCTTTTCGCTCATGGTTTTTTGTGTTAACGCCCGACGATGCGGGCGGTGCCATTGAGGAATGGATTCGTCAATCGCTCCTCGGCGATCGTCGTCTTCATCCCGTGGCCCGGATATACCACCGTCTCCGCCGCGAGAGCCGAGATTTTTTCCAGCGACGCCGCGAGCTGGGGCGGGTTGGAGAACGGCAGATCAGTTCTTCCAATCGATCCGGCAAAGAGGCAGTCCCCAACAAACGCGATGCCAGCACCGTGAATCACGACATGACCGGGAGAGTGTCCGGGCGCGTGCATCACCTCCATATCGAGCTCGCCCAACTTGAGAGCCTGGCCGTCGGTGAATTCTCGATCTGGCGGAGGCGGCTCCTCGAACGGGATTCCGTACACTTCCGCCTGTCGCGACGCAGCTTCGTACAGCCGGCGGTCGAGCGGATGCAGATAGACCGGGACGTCCCACCGCCGCTTGATCGCCGCGATTGCTCCCACGTGATCGACGTGAGCATGCGTGATCCAGATCGCGTCGAGCTTTGCTGCCGACTGGTCGATTGCGTCTACGAGCCTGTCGCCTTCACCACCGGGATCCACCATCACCGCTCGATAGGTACGATCGTCGACAACCAGGTATGAATTCTCCTGGAATGCGCCGACGGTGAAAGTCAGCACGTCCACCGTTATCGCGTCACGATGGCGCTCAGTCCCGGGGGCATCAGGTGTACCCTCCGGCACTGATGTGCGAGCTCGCCACGGCCTCTCGTGTAGCGTTTTCTGCCGATGTCGCGCGCTCCATCTCCTTGAACCGCGTGATGTACTTGTCCGCCGCTATCGCCGCGGTCGTCGCATCACCTGAAGCAGTAGTCACTTGTCGCGTCAACTGCGCCCTCAGATCGCCGGCCACGAACAATCCCGGAATCGAGGTCATCATTGCGGTGTCCGTCACTACGTAACCCATGATGTCGTGGTCGAAATGGCCGGCGATGACGCCAGTATTCGGCCGGAATCCAACGAACACGAACAGCCCCGTCGCGTCCAGCAGTTTCCGCTCCTGTGTCACGAGATTGTGGATTCGCAGTCCCGTCATGCCCGTCTGCGGATCGCCTTCGACTTTTTCTGCCACTGTATCCCAGATCACCTCGATCTTGGGATTGTCGAAGACGTGCCGCTGCAGAATCTTGGACGCGCGGAATTCGTGGCGTCGATGAATGAGGTAGACCTTGCTCGCGTACCTCGTGAGAAAATCAGCTTCCTCGACGGCAGCATCCCCGCCCCCTACCACCGCGACAACCTGCTGCTTGAAGAACGCGGCGTCACAGATCGCGCAGTACGACACTCCCTTCCCCGCGTACTCCAGCTCCCCGGGAATTCCGAGCTTGATCGGCGTTCCGCCGGCGGTCACGATGGCCGCCGGTGAGCGGAAAATTGTCGCGTCCTCTGTTTCGGTGTGGAAGTAGCCGTCGGGCATCTTCGTCACCGAGATGACGCTGGTGGTCTCGAAGAACTCGGCGCCAAACTGCTTCGCGTGCGCGGCGAATTTCTCCGCCAGCTCATAGCCGAGGA
>JALYYH010000230.1 GCA_030946665.1 Gemmatimonadota bacterium | reverse complement strand
CGATGGCAGTCGAGCAACAGGTAATGGTGATCTTTGCGGTCACCAACGGCTTCCTCGATCAGATCGAAGTGAACGAGATCAAGGAATGGGAGCGCGCGTTCCTCGAGTTCGTCGACCAGCAGTTCCCTCAGGTGCCACAGCGCATCCGCACGGAAAAGATCTTGTCGAAGGAGACTGAGGCCGACCTGAGGCGCGCGATCGAGAATTACAACCAGTCGCGTCCTTCCAGGAAGAAGTAGACGATGGCGAAGGGACGCGAGCTCAAGGGGCGAATCAAGACCGTGGAGAACACACGGAAGATCACGCGCACCATGGAGATGGTCGCCACCTCAAAGATGAAGCGTGCGCAGGATCGCGTCGTCGCCGCGCGCCCGTTCGCCAACTCCCTGACAGAGGTGATCGCGAACCTTTACACGCCCGAGCTCGCAGAGAAGTTTCCGCTACTGCGCCAGCCGGCAACGGTAAAGAAGGCAGCAGTCATCGTGCTCACGAGTAATCGCGGACTCGCCGGCGCATTCAACGCCAACCTGCTCAAGGAAGCCCGCGCTCTGCTCGGCCGGCTCAAGGAGTCGGCTGTCGAGCCCGAGCTGCACGTCATCGGCAAGAAGGGGCTTGGATACTTCCGCTACGTCGGGCGCTCGGTCGCGTCGAGTCGCACTGACATTACCGATAGGCCGACGGCAGAGAATGCAGCGGAGATCGTCGACGAGCTCATTCAGCGTTTTGCCTCAGCGGACATCGACGCCGTTTACGTCGTCTACGCCAGGTTCCAGTCGGCGCTGGCGACGCCACCCGCTACGCAGCTCATTCTGCCGGTCACGCCACCCGAGCGCAAAGGCCCACAGCCCGATTACATCCTTCTGCCGTCGGCGGAAGTCATTCTTGCGCAGCTATTGCCGTCATACGTGCGCAACTCGGTTTATCGCGCGCTCGTCGAGACGGCGGCAGGAGAGCAGGGCGCCCGCCGCACGGCGATGAAGAACGCGACAGACAACGCCGGTGAGATGCTCAACGTTTTACGCCGCACATTCAACCGCGCCCGCCAGGCGCAGATCACGCAGGAGATCGCCGAGATAGTCGGCGGTTCTGCCGCGCTAGAGGGATAATCATGGCAACAGCCGTCCGTACTGAAAAAAAGAAGGTGCGCACGCCCGAAGAGAAAAAGGTGAACATCGGAAGGGTCGTGCAGGTCATAGGGCCGGTGCTCGACGTCGCCTTCGAATCCGAGCACCTTCCGGAGCTTTACAACGCCCTGCGGATTCGCGGGAAGACTGACGCCGGTGTGGACATCGATGTCGTCGTCGAAGTCCAGCAACACATCGGGCGCAACCAGGTGCGCGCGGTCGCGATGTCGTCGACCGACGCGGTCGTGCGCGGCATGGACGTCGAGGACACCGGCGGCCCGATCACCGTACCGGTCGGCGAAGCGGCGCTAGGCAGAATCCTCAACGTCATCGGAAAGCCTGTGGACAATGGTCCGCCGATTCCCGATAGCGTTGAGCGGTGGCCGATCCATCGTCCTTCGCCCCAGTTCGCGGATCTCGAGCCCAAGACCGAGGTGTTCGAGACTGGCATCAAGGTGATAGACCTCATCGCCCCGTTCGTGAAGGGCGGAAAGATCGGACTGTTCGGCGGCGCCGGAGTCGGCAAGACAGTCGTCATCATGGAGCTGATCAACAACGTGCAGAAGGGGCATGGGGGCAAGTCCGTATTCTGCGGAGTGGGAGAGCGCACCCGCGAGGGAAACGATCTCTACCTCGAGATGAAAGAATCCGGCGTACTCAACTCCACAGCTCTCATTTACGGACAGATGAATGAGCCGCCCGGAGCTCGTCTTCGCGTCGGTCTGACCGGGCTCACGGTAGCGGAGTACTTCCGTGACGTGGAGAACGCCGACGTTCTCGTCTTCATCGACAACATCTTCCGCTTTACCCAGGCCGGCTCCGAAGTGTCGGCGCTCCTGGGCCGCATGCCGAGCGCGGTGGGTTATCAGCCGACGCTGGCGACGGAGATGGGAGATCTGCAGGAGCG
>JALYYH010000215.1 GCA_030946665.1 Gemmatimonadota bacterium | reverse complement strand
CGAGCTCCCAGTTGCCGATATGACCGGTGACCATCACTGCTCCCCTGCCCTTCGACATCACATCCGCGATTTCGTCCCAGCCTTCAACGGTCTCGACGAGCTGCTGAAGTCCGTCTTTGCCAAGAGTGTCGAGCAGCGCTGTCTCGATAAAGCTTCGCCCGAGATGGCGGTAAGATTCGCGGGCGAGTGCCACGACTGCTTCGCGATCGAGATCCGGGAACGCCGCCGCGATCTGTCGCTCGACGACCCGCTTTCTGATTCCGAGCGGTCGATAGCCAAGCGCTCCGAGGTTCTCGCCGACTCTGCAGGCCGCATTCCAGCTCAGCGCGCGCAGCGCGCGCACTGTCGCGCGCATCGTGTAGTACTCGGCGCGATGCGCCAGCGTCGGTTTCCGCCCTGCTTTATCCGGATGCTCGGCGCCATCACCGGGCTTCGGCGCGACAGGCATCACTGCGCGCGAGCCCCGGTAACGCGATAGGTGAACTCCCGAGTGTCGCGCGCGACGCGATCCCAGTTGTAGTGCGTCTCGACAGCGTGACGTCCGGCAGTTCCCATTTTCTTGCGGCGGTCCGGATTCAACAGCAGTGACCGAATTGCGTCAGCTATCGCGTCGGAATCTGTTGGAGGAACGATGATGCCTGTCTCACCGTCGCGAACAGCCGAGCGCACGCCACCGGAATCCCCCCCGATCGACGGAATGCCCGACGCAGCGGCCTCCAGAAACGAGATGCCGAATCCTTCTACATTGATTTCCTTATCGACGCGGGACGCGCCGAGGTAAATCGTCGAGGTCGCGTAAGCCTCGGGAAGCTCGTCGTCACGCATCGCACCGACGAATCCCACTCTATCGAGTACGCCGAGCCCGCGGGCGAGTGCGCGCAGGCGCTCTTCGTAGTGGCCTTCGCCCACCATGATGTACCGCAACTCGGGAAAATCCCGCCGTAGCGCCGACAAAGCGCGAATGCCCATATCCTGTCCCTTATGCGGCACGAGACGAGCGACGGTCAAAATGAGTGGAGCATCTCCCACTCCCCAGCGGCGGCGCAATGCGCCTGTGTCGCGCGACGGATTGAATCGCGCCGGATCGGTGCCAAGATCGAGCGCAGCAACCTGCGGCGGCGCCTCGACCCCAACCTGGTGCATCACGTCCGAAGCGAGCTCGGCGACCCACTTCGACGTCGCGACAATCCCCGACGCGTTCCCGAAAATCGATTGCGCCGTCTTCCGCTTCAGTGCGCTGCGCTCGGCCTTTCTCCTCTCGCGCAACAGATCTCCACCATTCACATAGACCAGATACGGAATGCGCAGCTTTCTGTTTGCCCATCGCACCGCGTATCCCACCGGCCTGATGTTACCGCAATGCAGCACGTCGAAGTCGGGTGAGCGCCTTGAGGTCAACCAGCTTGCCCAGCGCAGCTGGTTGGAAAAGCGATTCGCTCGATCGAACGGAAAAGGCTGGCGGTAGATGTTGTAGCTCTCGTGCTCGTCAAACACGGCTGCATCCCGCGCAGCCACCGTCGAGACGCTCATCGTAGTCTCATCACCATCGCCGAATCGGCGACACAGCTCGACGTGTCTTCTCGCCATCCCACCCAGGTCGGGCGCGTAATCCTGGGTGACGAAGAGATGCCTCACCGAACTACGCCAGCGGATTCACGAACGCTTCGCCGGAAAGCAGGTTGTCGATTCGCTGGTCGAACGTGTGGTTTCCCCGCACGAACACCTGCCCCTCTCTCTTGATCCGCTCGCGCGTTGCGGGGTTCGCCAGATAGTAGGAGCACCTTTCGAGACACTGTTCGAGATCCTTGTACCAGGCGCAGTGATCGCCTTCGCGAAGGAGCCCAGTCACACCTGGAGTCGCCTGGCCCAGATAAAAGCCGCCGGCCTGAACCACCATCCACATCCTGTCCGAGGCGTAGTTGGTGGCGCCTGCCGCGATTTTGGGATTGATGCCCAGCAGGATCTTTGCGCTCGAGCAGACGCGGGCGAATTCGGGACCCTCGATAGCTCCACCGTTCCATTTGAGATCCTTGCGCCACTTCTCCCAACCCGGGCCCCACACCTTCACGTCGTACGTGTGCGCCACCTTGATCAGAAAAGTCGCGCGCGATTCGTCATATCCGGTGCCGATGAAGGCGACGTCCGACGCGGCTTTGGGATCCGGCTTCGTCGGGCCGAGGTCCCGGTCAGCAGCAGATGGGAGGAACTTCGCCGGCAATCCCAGCTTGGCCCACTCCTCGGCGAAGCCCGAGACGAAGAAGGTCTGCGACAGGCGTCCGACCGCGGCGACATGCGCAATGTCCGGCCTGTAGATGTTCCGGTACGATGGGGGATCGTGATACCACATCGAGTTCGGTTTCCCCGATATGAGCTCTGCCACCGTCTCTAGATCGAGGGCCTGGCATTTGGAGAGCAGCACGAAGTCCGGGCGAAAGCGGCGAGCGCGCGTGAGGGCGAGCCGCTGCGTAAAACGGTGTCCGAACAGTCGCTTGGATTTCCTGTCGTCGAAGAGCGAGGTCTGATGACCCGCGCGCTTCAGCGCGCGCTCGGTCGACCGCTCCATCCGCCAGTGCTTGGCGCTTCCGATGATGAGGACTCTCAAGCTGGTGCAGACTCAGCGTTCATGACGGATCGATCGTTCCCAGAGTCGCGCGTATTTGGCCATCACGCTCCCGGCCGAAAGGCAGGCCAGAACGAGTCCGCGAGCGCCATCGCGAAACCCGCCCTTCAACAGGTACATGCTCACGAACTTCGCCGCAGGCTTGAAGAGGACGGCGGCCGCTGTGACTCGACGCCCTCTGGCGTGATTCTGCTCCGCCCACCAGCGACTGTACCTATCGAACTTCTCAAAATACTGTTCGAGCGAAGTATAAGTGTAATGAAGCAGCGAATCCTTCAGCTCGCCCGTCTGAGCATCGGCGGGGACATCGACGTGCTCGTGCACCAGGCTCGCATCGTAGCGCAGGTCCCGCCGGAACAGGCGAATGGGCTTGTCTTTTCCCCCGCCCCAACCGCCATGTCTGATCTCCGCGCCCAGGAAAAAGCTGCGCCGGGGGACCCTGAATGCCGCGCAGTCAGTTTGCCGAATAGTGGTCTCGATCTCCTTCGCCAGTTCCGGCGTGCATCGCTCGTCGGCGTCGAGCACGATGATCCACGGCGTCTTCGCTCTTACGATGGCCTGATTCCGCGCCAGACCGATCGTGCTGAATGGCGGGCTGATCACCGTCGCGCCGGCGGTCTTCGCGCGATCGACCGTATCGTCGAGAGAATCGTTTTCGACGACGATGACTTCGTTCGTCCAATCGACGCTCGCGATGCACGCTTCGATGTTCGCGGATTCATCGTGAGCCGCGATCACTGCCGTAACGCCGGGCGAGCCGCGGCCGGATGGACTCACCCCTAGCGCCGGCCCCGCGTGCGCGCGCTGTTCGCCGCGCGATCAAAACCTTCGATCAGCTGAGTCTCCGGGAACTCCCTCGCCACACGGGTGCGCGCCGCCTTGCCCATCGCCGTGCGATCCTCCTCGCTCTTGAGCATTCCAGCGACCGCCGCCGCGGTAGAAGCCGAGTCGTCGGGCGGGTACAGCGCCCCACTGATGCCGTGCGCGACGTACCGCTGAGCAATGCCGCCTTCGCTCGCCACGGTCGGTATTCCAAGCGCCATCAGATCGAGTATTCCGTACGCGCCTGTGTCGGCTTCCGCGACCACCCACCCCAGATGCGCGTCCTGCATCAGACTGACCTGGTCGTCGCGCTCGCCGAGGAAGCTGACCAGGTGCAGGACCCGCAGCGCCGCCGCCTGCATGCGGAGATCCTCGTCGTCCGAGCCCGGCCCCACGAACATCAGTCTCAGGTTCGGATGCCTCGGCGCCAGCATCGATATGGTACGGATGGCGGTGGCAGCGCGACCGCGCGAAGTCGGATCGTAAACGCAGACTATGTATCTGAGCGCGGCTTCGCCGGGCTTCTCGTTCGCCGGTTCCTGCGGCGGAGAGGGAACCGTCGCTCCATTCGCTGGATAGTTCGCCATGTCGACTCCGAGCTCGGCGATTCCGGTCTCGAGCGCATTCTTCGGGACGTTGGCAGCGCGACGGTCCGTCTCGCTCGCGAACAGGTACGATGTCCTCGCGAGTCTCCCGGCCAGTCTCCCCGCGAGATCCATCTCCAGCTTCTTGCCGGCCGGCGTCCAGCGGACGATCGAGCCGTTTCCGCTCAACCGGCACGCGGTGGCTCCAATCAGGTGCTCACGGTCGGTCGTGACGAAGATCGCGTCGGCGTCCCAGCGCCTGAAAATCTTCCGGAGTCGTCGCGCCGCCGAGAAGAACCAGCCTTCCGTCGATAAAGGAATGATCTCGAAGGGTTCAGGAATCGGAGTATTCCGTGGCTGATTTGGATCGCGTCGCGGTGACACTGCGAGGTGCACGTTGCTGTCGGGAGTAACGAGAAGCGTGACCTTCGCGCCCCGCTCGGAGACTCCGCGAGCGGCTCTGGCGAAGAGCCGCGCGGTGCCCGACCACTCGCGAGCGGTGTGCAGAAACAAGACGTGCAATGAGCTACCCGGCTGAAGGAACCATCGATGCCTCGTCGGCATCGCCAAACTGTAGCGAATAGAGACGATAATACGCGCCGCGCCGCGCCAGAAGCTCGGCGTGCGTTCCCCGCTCCACGATCTCACCGCGATCGAGAACGAGTATTTGATCGGCGTGCGTGACCGTCGACAACCGGTGAGCGATCACGAACACCGTCCTTCCTTGCAAGAGTCGGTCAACCGCCTCCTGCACCAGACGCTCCGACTCCGTATCCAGAGCAGAAGTGGCTTCATCGAGAATGAGGATCGGAGGGTCGGTCAGCAAGGCCC
>JALYYH010000211.1 GCA_030946665.1 Gemmatimonadota bacterium | reverse complement strand
TCAATGTGCTCGGCGCGGTGTTTTGGGTCTGGAGTATGCTGGGAGTTGGATATTTCCTTGGCAACTATATTCCCGGCATCGACCAGCATATCGAGATCGTCGTAGTGATCGTGGTGTTCATTTCGTTACTCCCCGGTTTGGTCGGCGGATTGAGAGCGCGGCGGAGAAGACGTTTCTCCACCAATCCGGCCGTCGAACGTGGCGATATCTGAGATCGGGCGCCAACACAATCGCAAGGCCCAGCATCGGCTGGGCGAGACCATTCAGGAGAAAGACAATGGCGTTTACACTTCCACCACTACCGTATGACTTCGCGGCGCTCGAGCCCCACATCGACGCGAGGACGATGGAGATACATCACGGAAAGCACCATCAGACCTACGTCAACAATCTGAACGCGGCCATCGAAAAGGCTCCCGAGCTCGCCAAGAAATCGCTCGACGATTTGATGCGAAATGTCGCCACCCTTCCGGAAGCTGTTCGCACTCCGATCAGAAACAACGGAGGCGGGCACTGGAATCACTCGATGTTCTGGCAGACAATGGCGCCAAAGGCGGGCGGAGAGCCCGGAGGCAAACTGGGCCAGGCGATCAAGACGACGTTCGGTGATTTTGCCAAGTTCCGGGAGCAGTTCAGCGCCGCGGGCGTCGGGCGATTTGGCTCCGGGTGGGCGTGGCTCATCAACACCGGAGGCAAGCTTTCGATCACGAGCACACCGAACCAGGACAACCCGCTCATGGAGGGCCAGCAAGCGATCATGGGCCTCGACGTGTGGGAGCACGCCTACTACCTCAAGTACCAGAACCGTCGGCCGGATTACATCCAGGCGTGGTGGAACGTAGTGAACTGGTCGGAGATCGAGAAGAGATTCGCTTCGGCGTAGCTTTCCATCGGCGTGCGTATCGCTGGCCCTATCGAGCCGCTTCGCCCTCCAGGTAGGTATAGCCTTCCAGCCCCGCGATGTAATCGGCGATGAAGGTGTTGGCCTCCTGGCGGGCCAGCGACGTGGCGTTTGCCACCTTCCGTCTGAACGTCCCCAGCAAGTCCGACGCGCGGAACTGCACGTATGCCAGCACTTCGGTCACCGTGTCGCCGTGCACGAGATCCGTTACCTCGTAGCCGTTCGTTTGTGATAGACGGATGTGTACCGCGTTCGTGTCGCCGAAAAGATTGTGGAGGTCGCCGAGTATCTCCTGGTACGCGCCGGTCAGAAAGATGCCGATGATGTAGGGATCGCCATCGTTGAACGGATGCAGCTCCAGACTCAGGCGCGGAACGCGATCTCCGATGAAGCGCTCGATCTTCCCGTCAGAGTCGCAGGTAACGTCCTGAATCGTCCCGCGACGGGTGGGCTCCTCATTCAGCCGGTGGATCGGCATTATCGGAAAGATCTGATCGATGGCCCAGCTGTCGGGCAGCGACTGGAAGAGCGAGAAGTTGCAGAAGTAGCGGTCGACCATCGTTGCTTCCAGGTCGTCGATGATGTCCGAGTATTCGTCGCGGTCGCGCTGCGCGATCTTCGCCACCACCGCAATCGTGGAAAGATAGATCTGCTCGGCGATCGCGCGGTCCCGGAGAGTCAGGACGCCGCTGTTGAAGAACTCCTGCGCGCGTTCCTTGTCGAACGTGGCATCGTGGTAAACTTCGCGTACGCGCTTCTTCGACACGCGCTTTGCCAACGACGCGTAGTCGGCGGCCATTTCGTGGAGAAGCGTGTGATGATCTTCGGTCAGCTCTGGGACAGCATTGTCTGCCTGCGATTCTACGTCGATGACACTGAGGAGCAGCAATGCGTGATGGGCCGTCAGCGCGCGTCCCGATTCGCTGATGATGTGGGGCATCGGCAGCTCGTGCTGGCGGCACGATTCGGCCATGGTATAGATCACGTCGTCAGCATATTCCTGGAGCGAGTAGTTGACGCTGGCCTGCGATGTCGAATTACTGCCGTCGTAGTCGACGCCAAGCCCGCCGCCCACATCGACGTGAGTGATGTCAACGCCGAGCCCTCTCAGCTCCGCATAGTAGCGAGAGACCTCCTGCAGACCCGCCTTGATGTACCGGATGTCGGTGATCTGTGAGCCAAGGTGAAAATGAATCAGCTTGAGGATGTCGAGACGATTTTCGCTCTTGAGCCGGTCGACGAGCCTCACCAGCTGGGCCGTGCTGAGACCGAACTTCGACTTCTCGCCACCGCTCTTGGCCCACCGCCCTGATCCTTCCGTGTAAAGCTTGATGCGCACGCCTGCTGTGGGCGTGACGCCGAGCTCGTCGGCCACCTGGAGAAGGACATCTACCTCGCTCAATTGCTCCAGAACGATGAACACCTGATGACCGAGCTTCTGCCCCATCAGGGCGAGCCGCATGAACTCCTCATCCTTGTAGCCGTTGCATACGATCAGGTGATCCGTGTGTTCGGCCAGACCCAGCACGGCCTGTAGCTCGGGCTTGCTGCCGCACTCGAGACCGACTCCGGCGACCTTCCCGAACTCGACGATCTCCTCGACGACGTGGCGCTGCTGGTTAACCTTGATGGGGTACACCGTGGTGTATCCGCCCTCGTAGGCGAACTCGGCGCGCGCCCGCGAGAATTTCTCGTTGAGCGATTCGATTCTCGATCGCAGGATGTCCGAGAAACGCAGCAGCAGTGGAAGACCCACCCCCTGCTCTTCCAGGTCGTTTGCCAGCTCGAAAAGATCGAGCTCACGATCCGTTTTCTCCCTGTCCGGGCGGACGACCACGTGACCGGCTTCGTTGATGTCGAAGAAACCGATTCCCCAACCCTCGACGTTGTAGAGAGAGCGGGCCGATTCGATCGTCCACGGCTCGGGCGGTGGTACCGGCGCCGCGGCGTGGGTGCTCTTCACGGTTGGGGGAATGCGGGTGCTGGTCATGACACCATTCTAGGGTATATCGCGGGCCAGTGGTACCGGCTGATACTCACGGGTAGATCGTCTCGATCTTCCAGCTTGCTCCGACGCGGGTATAAAGGTGTCGCTCGTGCAGGCGACTGGGCTTGCCTTTCCAGAACTCGATTCGCTCCGGACTCACCCGAAAGCCTGACCAGTATTTCGGACGCGGGACGGTTTTTCCCTCGAACTTCTCCTCGTACCGCCGAACGCGCTCATCGAGTGCGGTCGGGGTTTCCAGGGGCTCGCTCTGTCGCGATGCCCACGCGCCTATCTGACTGAGACGTTGCCGGGAGGCGAAGTACGCATCGGCCTCCTCTTCCGCGACCTTTGTCGCGGTGCCCTCGATCCGCACCTGAATGTCGATGGCAGGCCAGTAGAAGCAGAGCGCCGCTCTCGGATTGGCGAGCAGGTGCCGGCCCTTTCTGCCTTCGTAGTTGGTGTAAAAAACGAAGCCGCGCTGGTCGAACGCCTTGAGCAGAACAATTCTTACCGACGGCTGTCCGCCCTCTTCCACGGTGCCGAGAGACATTGCACTCGGGTCGGGCAGAATTGATCGATCGATTTTTTCGGCGAGCGCATAGACGCTCCGGAATCGATCGATCGGATCTGGTGGGATCAATTAATATCTCGCCATCGTCGGATCGACCTCGTCGATCCAGCGAAGAATTCCACCTGCCAGATTCCGCACCTCAGCGACGCCTGCCTCGGCCAGCTGCTGCGCGGCGTGCATGCTGCGCGCGCCGACCTTGCAGTAGAGAATCGTTTCCCGCCGCTTGTCCAGACGCGGGATCTCTTCGGCGATCCGTCCGAGCGGAACGAGTCGCGCGCCGGGTATGTGGCCGATCGCCCACTCGTACGGCTCCCGGACATCGATTATCTCCAGCTTCTCGCCCTTCTCCAATCGACTGGCCAGTTGCGATGGCTGGATCTCGCGTACTGCGCGCTGCGATTGGGCACCCACGCCACCGCAGAACTCCTCGTAGTCGATGAGCGCTGTAATCTCGTGAGTCCCGCACGCCGGGCAACCAGGATCTTTATGAATTCTGAGGGTCCGAAACGACATCGTCATGACGTCGATCGTGAGGAGCTTGCCCACGAGGGTATCGCCCAGTCCGAGAAGCATCTTGATCGCCTCTGTCGCCTGAATGGTTCCGACCAGCCCGGGAACCACGCCGAGGACGCCGCCCTCTGCGCAGCTCGGTACCAGATCGGGCGGCGGCGGATCGCGGAAGAGACAGCGGTAACACGGGCCGGTCGCTGCGCCGAAGACCGATGCCTGCCCCTCGAACCGGTACACGCTACCATAAACGTTGGGGATTCCCAACAGCACCGAAGTGTCGTTGGCCAGATAGCGCGTCGCAAAGTTGTCGGTGCCATCGACGATGAGATCGTAGTCGCGCGCAATTTCGAGAGCATTTTCTGACGTGAAGCGGGTGCGGTAAGGCTCGATTCTTACGTTCGGATTGATGTCGAGCAGACGGTCGCGCGCCGAATCGATCTTGGAGCTGCCCACGCCAGCGGTACCGTGCAGTATCTGGCGCTGGAGGTTGGAGAGGTCGACCGTATCGAAATCGACGAGTCCAAGCGTGCCAACTCCTGCCGCGGCGAGATACAGTGCCACCGGCGATCCGAGTCCACCGGCGCCGATGAGGAGCACCCGCGATCGTTTGAGCGCCCGCTGCCCTTCTTCTCCCACCTGGGGCAGGAGTATGTGGCGGCTATAGCGAACCAGCTCCTCCCGGGTGAGGTCGCTGTTGTCGCGCGCGGCTAGGGTGTCGGCGTCCATGGTATATTGCGCTCTGATTCGGTTGCTGCGGCTACAGGACGCTAACTATTGTCCGCCCTTCCAGCAACGCTTTCTACGCCCTCTCGACAATGCTATTCAAACGCTTCTACGACGACAATCTGGCGCAGGCAAGCTATCTCATCGCGTGTGAACGGACGCGCGAAGCAATCGTCGTTGACCCCAATCTTGACATCGCACAATACACGCGTGCTGCTGGCGCCGAGCGCGTCCGAATCGCTCACGTCATTGAGACGCACATCCACGCGGATTTCGTGTCGGGTGCATTGGCACTCGCCGCCGCAGCCGGGGCAAAGCTGCATCTATCCGCGGAAGGCGGAAAGGATTGGGGGTACACCGGTGACACGCTCGAGCGCGGCCACCCGCTCCACGACGGCTCCGAGATCACCCTTGGCTCTGTGCGCGTGCTCGCCTCACACACTCCTGGTCACACGCCGGAGCATCTGACTTTTTTCGTGTCCGATCTCGAGCGCGGCCCGGATCCAGTCGGAGCGGTAACCGGAGATTTCGTGTTTGTGGGCGATGTCGGCCGGCCTGATCTCCTCGAACGCGCGGTTGGCGCGCGCGGCAGCATGGAAAGCTCCGCGGCGGAGTTGTACCGATCCATCAGAAAGTTCAAGCAACAACCGGATCATTTGCAGATCTGGCCTGGACACGGTGCGGGTTCGGCGTGCGGAAAATCGCTGGGATCGATGCCCCAATCCACTCTTGGGTACGAGAGGCTGTTCAACTGGGCATTCTCCGACATGAGCGAGCGCGAGTTCGTGCTCAGAGTGCTGAAGGATCAGCCGGTGCCTCCGCGCTATTTCGCAGCGATGAAGAAGACGAACCGGCGCCCCCAGTCCGTCCCAATCCCTCCACCTCCGCCGCGGGAGCTCCCACTCGACGACCTCGAGAGGGCCCTTAAAGAAGGCGCAGCGGTAATCGACACTCGTGCCGCCGACAAGTTTGCGGCCGGACACATTCCCGGAACGTTCAACATCCCCCGCAGCAAATCCTTTCTCAATTGGAGCGGCGCACTCGTTGCCGAGAACAGCGCCGTATACCTGATCACCGACGGGGACACCGATGACGAGGTGAAGCTTCTCGTCTCGGAGCTGGCAAAGATCGGCATTACCGGGGCGCCCGGTTACTTCGGCCCCCAGATTTTTTCCGAGTGGACGTCCGCGCGCGGAAAGCTGGAGAAAGTCACTCAGCTCGACGCGCCCCAGCTCCGGCAGTTGACGGGCGACGAGCGTGTTCAGGTGATCGACGTGCGCGGCCCGGAGGAATGGCGGCACGGCCATCTTCCGCGAGCGATTCACATCCCGCTCGCCGCATTGCCCGACCGGGTCAACGAGCTGGATAGTTCCGTTCCGATCGTGCTCCACTGCAAAGGGGGCGGTCGGTCATCTATCGCCACCAGTTTTCTCCAGGCACGCGGGATGGCGAACGTATCGAACCTCGCTGGCGGTTACGAAGGCTGGGTGAAAAGCGGATTCGAAGTCCAGGACGATGAACCCGCCACAGATGCCGCTGCGCGGAAAGCGTAGCACAGCCGGCATTCGAGGGTGAGCCGCCCGGTTTTCGTTCCGGCTCCGCTGGGTCGGGGACGCCGAGCACCCGAGCCAGCGAGCTGGAACGAACGCCTCGCTGCGTTGCGTTACGTGCCGGCGCTCTTCCGTCTCGTCTGGCGCACGCACCGCGGGTACGCGACAGGCATGATTCTGATGCGCGTTCTCCGCTCGTTCGTGCCGGTGGTGACCTTTTGGATCGGCAAGCTGATAATCGACTCAGTCATCGCGGCGAGAAGCGGGCATGGCGACCTGACACAGGTGTGGCGCTACGTGGCGCTCGAGCTGACCATCGTCCTGATCGGCGAGATCCTCGCGCGCGCCTCATCGCTGGTGGAGAGTCTGCTGGGCGATCTATTCTCCAACGCGATGAGCGTGCGGCTGATGGAGCACGCGGCGACGCTCGATCTGGCGCAGTTCGAGGATCCGGAGTTCTACGACCACCTCGAGCGCGCGCGCCGGCAGACAGTCGGCCGAATCGCATTGCTGACGCTTCTGTTGTCGATGTCACAGGACGCGTTGACTCTGTTGACGCTGGCCGGCGCTCTCATTGCCTACAGCCCCTGGCTCCTGCTGCTGCTCGCGCTCGCCGTGATACCCAGCTTTCTCGGCGAAACCCACTTTGCCTCGCTCGGCTACTCCCTGCTCTTTCGGTGGACCCCGGAACGCCGGCAGCTCGACTATCTGCGCTACGTAGGCGCCAGCGACAAGACGGCGAAAGAGGTTCAGATGTTCGGACTCGCGCCGTGGGTTACCGAGCGCTACGCCACGCTGTCGCAGAGATTCTACGAAGAGAACCGGGACCTCTCGATTCGTCGCGGGGTGGTGAGCGCGCTCCTCTCGATTCTCGGCACCATCGGGTACTACGCTGCCTACGCCATCATCCTCATCCACGCCGTCCGCGGAGAGATCACGATCGGGATGCTGACGTTTCTCGCCGCGTCGTTTGCTCGCGGCCGAGACGTGATCCAGGGCATTCTCATGTCGGCGAGCAGCGTCTACGAGCAAGCGCTTTATCTTCGCGACCTGTTCGTTTTTCTGGACATGCGGCCGACCATCGAGTCGCCAGCGAACGCGCGTCGCGTGCCGGACAAGCTTCATTCAGGCTTCGTTTTCGTGAACGTGGGTTTTCGCTATCCCGGCAGCGACCGATGGGCGGTCCGCAACGTCGACATGGTGCTTGGTCCCGGTGAACGGGTCGCGCTGGTTGGCGAGAATGGGGCGGGCAAGACCACGATCACCAAGCTCATGGCGCGGCTGTACGACCCGACCGAAGGAAGAATCACTCTCGATGGGATCGATCTGAAAGAGTACGACCTCGTCAGCCTCCGTCACGCAATCGGGGTCATCTTTCAGGACTTCGTGCGTTACGACATGCGCTTCGACGAGAACATCGGGGTCGGCGAGATCGAGTCCGTTCGGGCCGATCTCGACAACAGTAACGGAACACCACCGTCGATCAGCACCGCCGCCGAGAATTCCCTGGCTGCTTCACTGCTGCCGCGATTCACCAAAGGTTATCGGCAGATGCTGGGGAGACGGTTCGACGAGGGTGTCGATCTATCCGGAGGCGAATGGCAAAAGATCGCCCTCGCCCGCGCCTACATTCGCGACGCGCAGGTTCTGATCCTCGATGAACCGACCGCCGCTCTGGATGCGCGCGCAGAGTACGAGGTGTTTCTTCGCTTTTCCGAGCTGGTAGCAGGCCGAATGGCCGTGCTCATCTCGCACCGCTTTTCCACCGTGCGAATGGCCGACCGGATCATCGTGCTCCGCCACGGGAAGGTCGAGGAGCAGGGCTCACACGAAGAGCTTCTCGAAAGGCATGGGCTTTACGAGGAGCTCTTCACGATGCAGGCGCAAGGCTATCGTTAAAGGCTAGGGATTGAGATAACGCCTAAACCATCCCAGCGCCTCGTTCCACCACAGCCGCTGGTTCTGCGGCTTCCCGATCCAGTGTCCTTCATCGGGGAAATCGATCAGCCTGCTCGGCACACCCTGTCTCTGCAGCGCAGTGAATAAAGAGAGTCCCTCGGTGTACGGAACCCGATAGTCCAGCTCTCCTACGACAACCAGTTGAGGAGTATGGAAGTTTCCCGCGAACAAGTGCGGTGACCACCGACGATATGTGGCTTCCATTGCATTCTTGTCCCAGTACGGTCCGCCAAATTCCCAGTCGCTGAACCAGATCTCCTCGGTCGCGCCGTACATGTTCTCGAGATTGTAGACACCGGCGTGTGTGAACAGCGCCTTGAACCGGTTCGAGTGTCCGGCGATCCAGTTCGTCATATAACCGCCGTAGGATCCTCCCGCCGCGCCCATTCGAGTGGAGTCGAGCCAGCTGTTACGCGCGAGTGCCACGTCCAGCCCGTTCATCAGGTCGGTGTAGACTCTTCCGCCCCAGTCCTTTGAAATCTGATCAGTGAATTTCTGACCGTACCCGAAGGAGCCGCGCGGATTGATCGCCACGATTCCAAACCCGGGCGACGCGAAGAGCTCAAAGTTCCACCGGCCATGCCATTGATCGAGCCACTCGCCCTGCGGTCCACCGTGAATCAGAAACAGAACCGGAAACTTCTTTCCCGGTTGATACTGCGGCGGCTTGATCAGCAACCCCTGCACGCTGTCGCCGTACGCGCCCCTGAACCAAAAATCCTCGGCCGGGTTGAGCTTGAGCTGCGCGAGCAGCGCGTCGTTTTCATGAGTGAGTCGACGGATGCTCGTCAGCCCGCCCACCCCGACGGTGCCAACGTAGACCTCGGCGGGCCGCTCGACCGCATCCTGGAGCCAGGCGACCGTTCTCCCGTTGGATGATATCGATGGCGAGAAATTGTTGCCGCCACTCGTCAGCAGCTCCGGTGTTGCACCCCAGCCCGAGGCGGTTCGCGAAATCCGATAGAGCTTATTTCGGCTGGCGTCGACCGTGTTCAGATAAATCGCGTCTCCGCTCGGCGAGAAAGCGTAGCTGTCTGCGTTCCTGTCCCAGTTGGGAAGCAGCTCGCGCGAGGAGCGTGAGCCGCGATCGTACGCCATAAGCCTCACGCGATCGGATTCGAAGCCGGCCCGGGCCTGCGAGCCGTAGAGGATGGTGCGGCCGTCGGGCGAATAGACTGGATTCTGATCTGCGCCCCGATTTGCCGGTGTGATGGCGACCGCCACACCTCCAGTCACGGGAACCACGTAAACGTTCAGATCAGTCGACCACGCATCCTCGCGTCCCTGATCCTTCGCGGTGTAGGCGAGCTCTCTTCCGTCGGGGGAGAAGCTGTAGCCCTCGCTTCCCCCGAAAGGTCCGGGCGGCACGTCGTACTTCACGCCCGCAGTCACATCCCGCAATCCGCTCCCGTCAGGCGAAACAATAAAAAGGTGGGATCGCGTCGCTGGGGTCCATTCGGTCCAGTGGCGATAAAGCAAATTGTCGGCGATGTGCGCCTTCACCTTTCCGGTGTCGGCAGCTTTCGCGCGCTCGATGTTGCAGCCATCGCTCTCGCAATCGGGATAGACGCCGGTGGCAAACGCGATGCGGTCCCCTATCGGTGACCAAACCGGACCGCCGGCGCCCGCGCTGACATTGGATATCTGACGAGCGTTGGCCCCCGTCGCGTCGGCGATCCAAAGCTGCCCGCCCGATATGTACGCCACCCGCTTTCCCTCAGGCGACCAGCGCGCTTCACTTGCTTGAACGGTGGCGCTCGGAAATTGTCGACCGCGCCCGCCAGCGTTGCCGCCTTCGAGGGGAGCCAGCAGCGTGACGGTGGTGCGCTTGTTCGCCCCGACGTCTGTGGTTCTCACCGAGTACAGCACCGCGCTGCCATCGGGAGAGACCTGAGGATCGCCTACGTTCTTCACGGCGGCGAAATCTTCAAATGTCATCGGACGCTGCACGCGTCCCTGTGCAGAAAGATCGACGGACAGCAGTCCCGCTGCCGCCAATAACAGGCCCGTTCTCATTCGTGCTCTCTTGTTGAAGTTTTTCAATTGGAGCGGTCGGCTGCTACTGGTCCCCGGTTATTGCGGAATCGGTATGTCTTTCCACGTCGCCTGGTCGAAAGTTCCGGCGGGGAACTCATCGTTGATCCGCACGTTGGCGTATTCCTCGCGCCACCACGGCCGCCCGTTGCGGAGAACCAGAAACTCGGTCGGAACCTGGTAGCCCTGGATGTCCTTGTAGGTCTTGACTCGCATGTCGCTGACCATCGGGCGTTCGGCATTTTTTCCGCGCTGGATGAATCGCAGGAGAACCAGTCTCTCGGCGTCGACCCACATCTGATTGGAGGTCGAATCCCCAGCTTTTGCGCCGATGACGTAGACTGGATGGCCTTCCCATTCGTCGGTGCGAAACAGATCGGTATCTACGTTGAGCGAATCGAGCCCGCGCACTATGGTGCTTGTGGGCGCCGTGTACACGTCCGCGGTAAGGAGCAGAAGCGGATTCACCGATGGCCTAAAATCCACGCGGATCCCGTTGTCGAATGACGCGACCTTGTCATCGACCTGCACCAGTCCGCTTCGCTGCGTAGCCGGGAGGAAAGCGATCCGGAGCTTCCCTGGAAGCTCGAGATGCTCGTACCACTGTGTGTGCTGTTCCTGTCCGGTGCTCGAGTAAGCAGTGTTGTTCTGAAGAAATCTCATCGTCTTCAGATATTTCCCGGCGTACAGGTCGTGCATTGCCCGGAGGACGGAACTCGCGCTCGTCAATCGCCCAGCCGATACCTTTGCGCTCGACTTGGTCGCGGTCACCGTACCCGATGGCGTCGCCCCGCCGCCCTGGAGATAGGAGCAACCCGTAACAGCAAGAGCGGTGAAGAGAAATCGTGAGCGCATTATTTAATCTCCGAGTCCCGTACGATATAAGAGACCGTTGAACAGGAATTTGAAAGTACCGTGCGGCTGCGAGCGGAAATAGGGATCGGGACCGTACAAAATCAACATTCCTTTTCCCACCCGAGCCTGAAGGATTTCTGTTACCCCGGTCAAATATTTTTGACCCAGAGCCCAGCCGCTGCGCAGCGGCGTCGGCCCGTCGATCCAGGCAATTCTCCGAATGCCACGCGCGTCGGCACCGGGAAGCAGCGTGAAGCCAGGAGCGTTGTCGAAGTAGAAATCAGTTGCCGACCGGGCTCCGTGAGCCAGCTCGGCGGTAGTGTCCACGCGCAGGCGGAGGATCGAGCCCGGAACGTACAGGCGGTTGCGCGGCAGCGCCCGTCCGGCGCTGTCGACCAGAGCGTTGGCAATCGGAAGCCCAAGCTGCATAGCGAGCTCGGTTGCAGACCCGATCGCGAGAACCGTCCCACCCGCGTTCAGAAATTCGAGCACCTGCGGGACCGTCTTTGCCAGAGTCATGGCGCCCAGGCGATCGCGATATTCCCCCGGAACATCGTTCGGAGAAATACGGGGAGGTCCGGGCACACCCTGGCGTGCGAAGCTTGCGCCGTCCGGAAGAATGAGCACGTCGAAGCGTGCAATGAGATTTCCCGCATCAAGCGATGGCGGATACACCACCTCGTATGGAAACTCGAACTGCTCGAGAATGAACCGGGCCCATCCCGATGTACTCGAGCCCCCATACTGATCCCAGAGCGCGATCCGGGCGGGTCGCAACCGGTTCAAAGATTCCCGCGAGATGGAAGTCGCCAACGGATCGAAGGTGATTCCCTTCTCCTGCGCCAACTGGGCAACGTTCGAAGCGGTGGTGGGTTTCGCCGTAACGTAGAACGTTCCGGTCTCATACTTCTTCCCGTTGATCAGCAGCGGAACTGTCGAGGAATAGACTTCCTCGCCGTGAGCGAGAAGTCGATTGACCGCGGCGAACGCGTCATTGACTGAGTGACTGAACGCGTAACCCGGGACCCCGCGGGCAATCCCAACCGCAGGCGATTTGGCGAAACCCACAACTGGCGTAAACGGACCATTGAAGGGATCGAGCACGCGTTCGAATTGCACCCCCATCTGATATGCCAGTGTCCAGCCGGCGTTGTCGTATGGTGGTATCGGCGGGCCACCGGGGTATGGGACGTCATTTGGATGATCCTGCGGCTCGAACATGTCGAGTACGTGCGGACGGAATGCCTGCGCGGTTTTCACGACGAAAGAATTCGCCGGATAACTCCTTCCACCTACGGTGAATCCGGTTGTGGCGCGGAGCACCGTGACTCCGTTCTTGATGAGCGCGTTGACGAACTTCATCGCCGTCAGAAAATCCGGCTGGTCGGACGGAATGATGTAGCCACGAGGATCGCGATCGGCGGGATTGCGCATGATCGTGGTGTACCAGGCCAGCTCCGCGGGGGTCGATGTTGTCGCGCGACTTCCAACGCTTGCCGCCTCTGCATCGAGCGGTCGCGTGCTGTCGGCAGCCAGCGCTGCCTGCAGCGCGGCTACCTTCCTGGGAGTCACAGTCCACGTGTCGGTGCTGCCGCGACGAATGGAATTCCTCCCCATTTGGTAAATGTTGTAGAGGAGCGTTTCGCGATACCGTGATGCAACATCGAGCAC
>JALYYH010000196.1 GCA_030946665.1 Gemmatimonadota bacterium | reverse complement strand
ATTACGACTGCATCGACCTGATCCAGCTCGAGCAGATCTTCGAAATCGGTGAAGACATCGGGGATCTTGAGCCGTTCCGCGATAGCGCTCGCCTTCGGACCATCGTTGTCACAAAGCGCGACCAGCTCGGCTCCCTTGATTTTCGACAACACCGGAAGGTGCGCGAGTTGGGCTATCGCCCCAGCGCCGACGAGTCCAAGGCGGACCGTCTCCCTGGATTTTGGTTCCTTGGTGCTAACCGGCGATTCGGCCAATCGTTGTTCCCGGGTAATAAGTCTCTAGAATCGTACGATAATTCTGACCCGCCCGCGCCCGACCAATTGCGCCCCATTGGCACATCCCGATTCCGTGCCCGTACCCTCGACCGCTCACTGTGAGGCTGGACACTTCCCCACCGCTCGTTGTGGTGGAGATGCTGAAAAAGGTGCTATTGAGGATCGCTCCCTTCGGATCTCTCAGCACGAAGCGGATATCGTTGCCACGGAGGGTATAGCTGCCGCTTTCGGTTTGCACCGTGAGCGCGGCCACCCGCCCGGATGGCGTCCTGCCTTGTTCCCGTACGCCGGTGATGCGCCCCAATTTCGTCTTGGGCGCGTTGGTATAGTTCGCGAGATACTTCTCCAGCACCGTACGCAGGCTAGCGGCGTCGTAACCCTGCGTCCAGCTGAAACGCGGTGAAGGGTCGCAGTAATAGTTGTTGGTGCCGGGGATTCTGTCACTCACCGGGCGGAGGTATGGTTGGTCTGGCTGGTCGTACCACACTTCGCTCACGGCCGCGGTGCTTCCGCCGCACGTGGAGTGGTACGGCGTGGTGATTGGCTGACCGTTGTAGAGGACGACGACATCGCTCGTGGTGGAAATTGCAGTATCCGCGAGCGGCTTCTCCGCGTCGACCCCGCCGTACACCTGGTCCTGGACTGTGGCATACATGTCGAAAGGTCGCGTCTCCTTGAGGTGCTTGTATGCGTAGGTCCGAGCCGCGACGGCCTGGGCCTGCACCGCCGTCATTTCCGCAGACGTACGGTTGCCGATCTCGAGCGGAACGACCCCGCGCAGATAGTCATCCATCGCGAGTTCGTTGACGACCAGCACCCCCGAGTCGGTCGCGCTGATGACCAGTTCACCGCGATATCTCTTTCCGTTCCACTGTACGGGTGACCCGCCGGTGGGCCGAACAACCAATTGCCCAGTCTCGGCGCTCAATTGTCTTTCTTCTTCGGCCGAGGCCTTGCCGAGAAGGATCCGAACAACCTGCTCCCTGCCGTTCTTGTACTGGCCGTTGACGACTGGAACGTTCCCCGTTCCTGCTCCTGGAGAGACCAGGGAAACGCAGGCGGCGACTCCCAGTGCGCCCGCAAGCGCGAGCTGGGCGAGTCCGGAGCGCCAGACAGTTCTGCCCGAACTTGCGCCACGATTCTGACTAGACAAGCGCGTCCTCCATCGCCCCTCGCATTGCCTGCAATGCGGTTGCGACGTCGTCGTCTCCGTGCGCGGCTGACATGAAACATGCTTCGAATGGTGACGGCGGCAGATAGACCCCCCGCTCCAGCGCTGCGTGAAAGAAGTGACGAAACAAGTCGACGTCCGAAGATTTCGCATCCGCGAAATCGCGTACTTGCGTCTTGCTGAAGAAAAAACCCCACATCGACCCGGCGTACCCCACGGTGAGCGGCACGCCGAGGTCGTCTGCGATCGTTTGCAAACCTTCGACCAGAGTCGCTGTACGTTTCTCGATCTTTGAATGCAGCGCAGGGGTCAGCGTAGACAGAGTCGCCAGACCTGCGGCCATCGCCAGCGGATTCCCCGAGAGAGTTCCGGCCTGGTACACCGGGCCTGACGGAGCGACGCGCTCCATGATTTCCCGGCGACCCCCATAAAGTGCGACAGGAAGCCCGCCGCCAATGACTTTGCCTAGCGTCGTGAGGTCGGCAGTGACGCCAAACCGTTCCCGTGCGCCACCCGGTGCGATTCTGAACCCGGTCATCACTTCATCGAAGATGAGGAGCGCGCCGGCGCTATCCGCGAGCACCCGGAGTCCTTCGAGAAAGCCGCGATCGGGAGCAATGAAGCCGGCATTGCCCACGATCGGCTCGACGATGATCGCGGCGATACCGCGCTGGGTTCCGCGCACGGCGCGCGCCGCGGCGTCCAGATCGTTGAACGGAACGGTGAGCGTGAGTGACGCGAGCTCGGCGGGCACGCCTGGCGAATCTGGCAGGCCGAGCGTGGCCACACCGGAACCGGCGCGCACGAGGAAAGAATCGGCGTGGCCGTGGTAGCACCCCTCGAACTTCAAAATCGCGTCACGGCCCGTGAATGCGCGCGCCAGCCGCACCGCGCTCATCGTGGCTTCTGTCCCGCTCGAGACGAATCGCATCATCTCGACGTGTGGCATGCGAGCGCGAATGAGCTCGCCGAACTGCACCTCGAGCTCGGTCGGCATGCCGAAGCTCGTGCCACTTGTCATTGCCCGCTCGAGCGCATCGAGGACGATCGGAGACGCATGACCGAGGACGAGAGGTCCCCATGACAGCACGAAGTCGATGTACTCCCTGCCGTCCACATCCCAGATTCGCGCGCCCTCACCTCTTGCGGCGACGATCGGCTCGCCGCCAACGCCGCGGAAAGCGCGAACCGGCGAATTCACACCTCCGGGAAATAGCTCGCGCGCACGCGCCATCACTTCAGCCGAGCGCGTTCCGCTCTCCAGACTCCGGACCATGCCCGTCGGACGCATCAGCGTCCGTAGCTTCCGATCGTCTGCGTTACCGGCAATTCGCGGGACACCCGGCGGCGCTCGGGGACGCCGGCAGGAAGTGCGACGCGAATCACCGAAGCCTGAAAGTCGTAATCGTCGAGGACCTCTTCGACCGCAACTTCCGCTATCGTCCCGGGCGGGAGAGCTTCATCGATCTGGGTGACACCATCGATATCGTCCGCCTGCCAGGGAAGTCGCGCCTGGGAGGTTCCAGTCTCGGTGTCGGCGCGATCGACCAGCGCGAGAGCCCTGCGGCCGACGCGCGATTCGTACCGCTCCGCGGTAATCGATCTCTGAAGCTCCGTCAGGCGCTCGAGTCGCTCGCGTTTGACCGTCTCGTGTACATCGTCGACATATTGCGCCGCCCGCGTTCCTTCCTGCGGCGAATATGTGAACGCGCCAACACGCTCGAACCGTATCTCCTGCAGAAATTCCAACAGCTCGTCGAACTGTTCTTCGGTTTCGCCGGGGAACCCCACGATGCAGGTGGTCCGGATTGCCACCTCAGGAACGGCGTCGCGGAATTTCTGAACACGATCGCGGACGGTGCGCTTCCTCTCTGGACGACGCATGCGCGCCAGCACCAGATCTGACCCGTGTTGAATGGGCATATCGAGATACGGAAGGATTCGGTGCTCGCGCGCTACGACTTCGAGCAGGCGATCGGTAATTCCTGCCGAATAGAGGTAGAGCATCCGAATCCAGGGGATCGAAGTCTCGGCGACCAGAGCCTCGAGCAGCTCCGGAAGCTTTCTTCCGTCACGAGTGTCACGGCCGTAGTGCGCGAGGTCCTGCGCGACCAGGTTGAGCTCTCGCGCGCCTTGCAGCTCGAGGAGCTGTGCTTCACGCACGACCTCCTCGAGCGCGAACGAACGATGCCTGCCGCGCATGAGTGGAATTGCGCAGAACGCGCACCCGTGATCGCAGCCTTCGCTGATCTTCATGTAGCGCACATGCGCGAGATCGCCGGTGTAGAGTCGCACGCCGGGATGAAGCTCCTCGCTCGCGGCACCGAGAAGTCCGCGGTCGCTCAGTTCGGGAACGAGACGTTGCATTTCCGACGATCCGAGGAACAGATCGACTTCGGGCAAAGCAACGACGAGCTCGTCTTTGTGGCGCTCGATCAGGCAGCCGACCGCAACGACCGCCTGGCACCGGCCGGTTGTCTTGAAGCGCGACGCCTCGATCATCGCGTCGATCGATTCCTTTTTGGCGGCGTCGATGAACCCGCAGGTGTTGACGATGATCACCTCCGCGTCGGATAGGTCCGCCGTATACTCCGCGGAAAAATCCGAGAGCTGCGCCAGGTAGCGCTCGC
>JALYYH010000183.1 GCA_030946665.1 Gemmatimonadota bacterium | reverse complement strand
TCGCCTACAACGCGGGTGCTGCGCTCCAGGACATGGAGTTCGTGCAATTCCATCCGACCGGAATGGTGTGGCCACCGAGCGTGCGCGGAATTCTCGTCACGGAGGGCGTACGCGGCGAGGGCGGCATCCTGGTGAACCGCGAAGGGCGCCGCTTCATGTTCGACGACATCCCGGAGAATTACCGCAACCAGACGGCCGATAATGAAGAGGAAGGCTGGCGCTACACCCAGGGCGACAAGAACGCGCGCCGCCCTCCCGAGCTGCTGACGCGCGATCACGTCGCGCGCGCGATCATGAAAGAGGTCCGGGAAGGACGCGGCAGCCCACACGGGGGAGTCTTTCTCGACATCTCGTGGATCAAGTCCAAGCTTCCGAACGCCGCTGAGCACATCAAGAAAAAGCTCCCCAGCATGTACCACCAGTTCAAGCAGCTGGCCGACATCGACATCACGAGCGAGCCGATGGAAGTGGGTCCGACCACTCATTATGTGATGGGCGGGGTGCGCGTCGATGGAGATACGCAGATGTCCACTGTGCCGGGATTGTTCGCAGCCGGCGAGGTGGCTGCCGGACTCCACGGCGCCAACCGACTCGGCGGCAACTCGCTGTCCGATCTGCTGGTCTTCGGCAAGCGCGCCGGCCAATACGCCGCCGAGTTCGCGGGGAGGCAATCGTCGGCGCGAGTTGATTCCGAAGAGGCCGACGCGGTCACCCGCGCTGCCCTCGAGCCATTCAACGAGGGATCTGGTGGCGAAAACCCTTATCAGGTGGAGCACGACCTGCAGACGATGATGCAGGACCTCGTCGGGATCGTGAGGAAGGAAAGCGAGATCCGGCGAGCCCTCGACGCGCTCAAGACTCTTCGCGAGCGGGCTCACCGGGTATCGGTTACCGGAAACCGCGAGTATAATCCGGGATGGCACACCGCGCTCGACCTCCAGAACCTGCTCACTGTGTCGGAGATCGTTGCGCGCGCGGCGCTCGAGAGAAAGGAAAGTCGCGGTGGACATTTCCGCGATGATTTTCCGGAGAAGGATCCGAGCTATGGCAAATTCAACATCATCATTCGCAGAGGACACGGCGGCGAGATGCAGGTGATGCGCGAGCCGATCCCCGAGATGCGTCCGGATCTGAAGCAGATCGTCGAGGAGAACAAGTAATGGCGTCCCGCCAGACTTTCGCCAGCAACATCGCGGCGAGCGGCCAGCGCGCGGCCGCGCGGACGGATACCAGTGCAGGGAGCACGACGCGGACGGTGACGTTTCAGGTGTGGCGAGGCGCCGGCTCGTCGGGAGGGCTCCAAAGTTACGCCACCAGCGTTTCGGAGGGGATGGTAGTGCTGGATGCGATTCGCCAGATCCAATCCGAGAGCGCGACTGACCTGGCCGTGCGCTGGAACTGCAAGGCCGGCAAGTGCGGCTCGTGCTCCGCGGAGATCAACGGAATTCCGCGTCTCATGTGCATGACGCGGCTGAGCGAGCTGGATCTTTCGGGCCCGGTCACCGTAGAGCCGATGCGCGCGTTTCCGCTCGTCAGAGATCTGGTGACCGATGTGTCATCGAACTTCCGCGCCAAAAAGCGCATCCGGAAATTCACGCCGCGCCCGCCCGACGCTCCCGACGGTACCTGGCGCATGCAGCAGTCGGACGCGGATCGAGTTCAGGAATTCCGAAAGTGCATCGAGTGCTTCCTCTGCCAGGATGTGTGTCACGTGCTTCGCGATCACCAGCTGCACGAGCAGTTCGTGGGTCCGAGGCTGCTCGTCCATGCCGCGCAGCTGGAGATGCATCCGCTCGACGTACTCGACCGCACAACGGATCTCAAGGAAAGCCATGGCATCGGCTACTGCAACATCACCAAGTGCTGCACCAAGGTTTGTCCGGAACGCATCACCATAACGGACAACGCCATCATTCCTCTCAAGGAGCGCGTTGTCGACGGGCACTACGACCCTCTTCGGAAACTCGTTCGCCTCATTCGGGGTAAGAAAACGCCGCGACCAGAGACGGAAGAGACAAAGGCGGGTGCTGCTCGATGAGAGAAGAATTCAAGCTCAAGCCGATTTCCAGAGAGGCCATTCCGCGCGCGATTCAGAAAGCGGAGAGGTACAGGCTGATCAACCAGTCATGGGCGGCAGAAAGCATTTGCCGCGACATTCTGGAAATCGACCCGACCAACCAGCAGGTGGTGGTGATGTTCGTTCTTGCGTTGACTGACCAACTTGTCGACACACACGCCCACGCGATGAAAACGGTGCACGAAACACTGCCACGGATCACCGATCCTTACCACCGCGCCTACTACACCGGGATAACTTTCGAGCGAAGCGGGCAGGCGCTCCTTCAGCGCGGAGGAATGGGAAGCGGGGCGATGGCTTACGACGCATTCCGCGAGGCGATGGGTTGGTACGAGCGCGCGGAGGCTATTCGACCATCTGGCAACGACGACGCGATTCTCCGCTGGAATACGTGCGCCCGCCTTATCAGTGGCAGCAGCCATCTGGCGCCGCAGGCGGAGAACGCATACGAACCCGCTCTGGACGATTGATGAGATCAGTAAGCACGGTCCGACTGATTGCGACGCTGACAGGCCTGCTCGCGAGCGCACCAGTGATCGCCCAGCAGAAGACGCCCGCCCCTGCACCCGTCGCCGGCAAGGCGGGACGCGCCGAGATAATCGGCGTGGTGGTCGACAGCCTCAATGGGCGATTTCTCGCCGGCGCTGACGTTATCGTCGAGGGAGCGAAGGTAACCCTCGTCACCGATTCGCTGGGAAAATTCCGGATCGACAGCCTTGTCCCGGGCACCTATCAGGTCGGTGTCTTTCACCCGCTGCTGGATACCCTCGGCATCTCGCTCGCGACCAAGCCGTTTCACGTCGGTGCCGACAGCTCCAGCTTCATCATGCTCGCCGTCCCGTCGGCCCCAACGATCATCCACACCGCGTGTCGCGTTCGTCCGCGCGCGCAAGGTACTTCCGCAGTCATCGGGCATGTCGTGGATCCTGAGACGCTTCAGCCCATAAAGGGCGCACTGGTATCTATGGCGTGGACACAGCTCGAGGTATCCAAGGAAGTTGGAATACGCCAGACGCCGCGAATGCTGTGGGACAGCACCGACGCCTCCGGCGCGTTTCAAATTTGTGGATTGCCAAATTCCATGAAGGCAACCCTCCAGGCAAAGCGAGGGAGCTCGGTCACCGCCGAAGTTCCGATCGCGCTGGGCGATGAGCCTACCGAGCTGTTCGCTCGCACTCTGCTACTTTCTCCAGCCGATTCCGGCACAAAGACGGGAAACGCGACGCTCTCGGGACGAGTGGTGCTCGAGGGCAGCGCCACCAACGCTGGAAGCAGGGTCGAGCTGGTCGGCACGGAGCGCGTCGCGCTCACCAACGATAAGGGCGAGTTCACCATGACGAAGCTGCCATCGGGTAGCCACGTGCTTCTCGCCCGGCATATGGGATTCGGTGCCGAGACCGTGCCGGTTGACCTTACTTCACGCGAGCCCCAGCGCGTGACGGTCAAGCTGCCCAAGTACGTGGCAATGATGGAACCGGTCGTCGTCAACGCGCAGCGGGCGGCGGCGCTCGATCGCGTAGGATTTGCCCAACGACAAAGAACGGGTACCGGATTCTACCT
>JALYYH010000182.1 GCA_030946665.1 Gemmatimonadota bacterium | reverse complement strand
TGGTAGAATTGCACTGACCGACCATCGCGAATAGGTTTTTCGGTCCGACGCGTAACATGGCAAATTCAAGCGAAGTTGCACTGAGCCCATCGGGCCGTCACAGTTCCTCGATCGGCTTTTTCGAGCGGGTGCCCCTCATAACAGGCGTCACCGTCGCATTACTGGGTGCGCTCGTTCTCCTCGGGTGGGCTTTCAATCTTCGCATCGTTACGGAATGGCAGCCCGCCGGAATCCCAATGCTCCCGTTGGCTGCACTCTGCTTCGTGCTCGCTGGAGGCTCGCTCACGATGGCGGTGCGACCCCACCAGAGCGCGACCACCGAGGCGATTCAACAGACTCTCGCCGCTCTCGTCGCCACGGTCTCGATCCTCACTTTCTACGAGTACATCCGTGGCAGCGAATCAGGATTCGATCTGCTGCTGTTCGGGAATCGGGTGGGACAAACGCAGATATCACCTCCGGGCCGAATCGCGATCAACAGCGCCGGCAGCCTTCTGCTCTATTCGCTCGCTCTTCTCTTCATTCCGCACGACCGCCGCAAGCGGGACCTGCGATCGCAGATGTTCGCAACTCCCGCCCTCCTCATCGCGCTCGTGGCAGTGCTCGGCTACGTCTTCGGGGTGAGTGGGATGTACGCGCTCTCGCAATCGTCGGGGATGGCGCTCCCAACCGCAATTGCCCACCTGATACTCGGAGTCGGAATCATCTTCGCCGTCCGGGACCGTGGCGTCCCGGCGCTTCTGATGGACGAAGGACCGGCGGGAGTTCTCACCCGCAGGCTTCTTCCGGCCGCGCTGCTCGCGCCGATCGTACTCGGCATCCTCCGCCTGGCGGGTGAATCGGCCGGGATGTACGAAACGGAATTCGGCGTGTCGATATTCGCCGTCGCGAGCATTCTGACCTTCGTCGGACTCGTACTCTGGTCCGCCCGGGTTCTTCGCAACACCGACAAGGAGAGAGTCGACCTTCTCGCGCTCGAGAAGGAAGCACGGGCACACGCCGAGAAAGCGCGCGGAGAAGCTGAACTGGCGAGGGCCGAAGCGGAAAGAGCGAACAACAGCAAGACAGATTTTCTCGCTGTGATGTCGCACGAGCTGCGTACTCCGCTCACCGCGATAATGGGCTACGAGGAGCTTCTGTCCGATGGAATCACCGGGCCCGTGACAGAGCTGCAACGCCAGCAGCTCGGTAGAATCAACGCAAGCGCGAGACACCTGCTCGGACTCATCGATGAGATTCTCACGTTTGCGCGTGTCGACATTGGACGCGTGCGGGTGCGCTGGGAATCGATGTCGATCAATCACACTCTGAGTGATGCGGCATCGCTCGTAGAGCCTATGGCGACGACAAAGAATCTCAAGCTCGTGGTGAAGCTGCTCGATGAGGATCAGGCGATTCAGACCGATGGCACAAAGCTGCGACAAATGCTGGTGAATCTTCTTTCCAACGGAATCAAGTTCACGGAGAAGGGAGAGGTCGTTCTCGGGTGCGCCGTGAGCGAGAGTGTGCTCGAGGTCAGAATTGCCGACACCGGCGTCGGGATCGAGGCCGAGAATATCGAATACGTGTTCGAGCCGTTCTGGCAGGCTGAGCAGACGGCTACGAGAAAAACCGGAGGTACGGGACTCGGCCTCAGCGTGACGAGAAAACTTGCGCGACTGCTCGGCGGCGATGTGACAGTGGCGAGCAGAGTCGGAACGGGAACGACGTTTCTGCTGACGCTTCCGATGAAAGCTCCCTCCGGCGAAACCATCAGACGTCGCGATACGCCGACGACTCCTACCAGTCCACTCTACTCGCTACACATCTAGTCCGCGCTGGGGACAATCACGCGCCGCGACTCTGCTATCGTCGCGATGACAGCGAGCTCATGAGCGATGGCGCTTCGTCCGACAGCTCTCTCGCCAGGAATCCAATGGGGCCTAATTGCCGCTTGAGACGATTTCCAGCGGCGCCGTGCAGGTAGACTGCCCAGACCGCCGCCTGGTCGAGCGTCGCTCCTCGCGCAAGTAAGCCGACGAGAATCCCGGCGAGAACGTCGCCCGATCCCGAAGTCGCGAGACCGACATCTCCTTCTGAATAACGGAAGACTTCTCCGTATGGAGTGGCGACGAAAGTCTCGGCTCCCTTGAGCGCGACAACTGGTTCAGGTCTTCCGCCACCGCCACTGCGGCACCCCGCAAGTCGGCTTCCACCGAATCCTTGGGGGCGCCAGTGATCTTCGCCATCTCCCCCGGATTGGGTGTGAGAACGACCTGCATGTCCTCAGTGAATCGGAACCGGCCGCCGCGAAGCGCACTCAGCGCCAGCGCATCGATCACGACCCGCTTTCCCGAGAGGCGCGGAAGCAGTGTCTCCATGAAGCCGCGGATGGCGTCGTCGTTGAGCATTCCGGGACCGATGAGGATTGCATTGGCCTCCCGGGTGCATTCGAGTGCGCGTGCCCCGGCTCGTT
>JALYYH010000145.1 GCA_030946665.1 Gemmatimonadota bacterium | reverse complement strand
ATATTTCGTGATCGAAGCCGATGAGTACGACACGGCGTACTTCGACAAGGGTCCGAAGATGTGGCACTACCTTCCGGACACGGCGATCGTCAACAACATCGAGTTCGATCACGCCGACATCTACCGGGACGAGGAGGCGTACAAGTTTGCGTTCGCCCGCTTCATCAATCTCATTCCCAGGAACGGAACGCTGGTCGCCGGCTGGGATTCCCCGATCATGCGCGAGCTTGCCCCCAAATCCTTTGCACCGGTCGAGTCCTTTGCGTACGGGGACGAGACACCGCCCCCTTCCGGACAGCCGCACTGGCACGCGCGCGACGTCCAGTTCAGCGAGAGCGGAACGATCTTCCGCGCATTTCGAGCCGGCGAGGAATGGGGCAGGGTCGAGACTCCTCTAGCCGGCGCCTTCAACGTTCGAAATGTGCTGGCCGTCATTGCGGCGGCCGAAGCAATCAGGGCGGATCGGGACGGAGTTCGTCAGGGATTGAAGACTTTCGCCAGCGTGAAGCGGCGCATGGAAGTGCGCGGTGAGGTTCGCGGGGTAGCCGTCATCGACGATTTCGCGCACCATCCGACCGCGATCCGCGAGACCATTGATGCCATCAGGCAGAAATATCGGGGCCGGCGCATCGTGGCTGTCTTCGAGCCGCGCAGCTATACGGCGCAGCGCCGCGAATTCCAGAACGACTACGTGAAAGCCTTCCGCGGCGCGGACGAGATCGTGTTCGCTTCGCTCTTCCGTCCGGATCGGTACACGAAGGAAACGGCCCTGGACCTGGAGAAGCTCGTGAACGATCTCGCTTCGACCGGAAAGGGGGTGAAGCAGCTGAAGGACGCGGACACCATCGTCGCCGATCTCGCGCCGCGTCTGGCAAAGGGCGATGTCGTGCTGGTCATGTCGAACGGCGGCTTTGGCGGAATCCACCAGAAGCTGCTCGACGCCCTAACGTAAGCGAAGTGTTCGGAGTCCGCGCTCAGATGCGCTTGCGCGGGGAGATGGGAGTGAGCTTGGTCGAGCCCGACTTGGCCAGCACCGCCAGCTTCATCACGGTGTTCCAGTTGCGACCCGTGCAACGACCAAGCTTCTTTTCGATCATCGCGTGGGTCAGTCGGGATCGGCCTTGCCCGTTGGGATAGAACGCGTACAGCTGTCTGCCTTTCGCGCGAATTATTTCGGGACCGGTGATGCCCGCCTGAAGGGCGGCGACATCCTCGGGCCGCGGCGGACCTTTGAGGAGCATGACGACGAGGTGACCCGGATCCGCCTCCGCTTCCTTGCGAAAGGGATTCTGCCTGATGATGCTCTTCCACTCCTCGGGCGCCCGCACGAAGAAATCGATCTCCATAGCGAAGTGCTTCACTGACTCGGCTTCCAAAAACCGCTCGAGCTCAGCGCCGGTGCGCGCTCTGCTTCCGAACACGAGATTGCCGCTCTGGAGCAATGACCGGACGTCGTCGAACCCCAGCTGAGTGAGGAAGGTGCGCAGGTCAGTCATGCCGACGCTACGATGGCCGCCGACATTGATCCCGCGGAGCAGGGCGATATGAGTCGTCAGATTGACCAGCGACCGGTGGGCGACACGCGGAAAAACTAAGTCAGACACTCTGGTCCCGCGAGCGTGCGTCGCCTACGCCCGCGAAGACTCTTCCGGGTCGCGCCGGCCATTTCCGCGTCGCGTAGTTCTGTACGGGCGCTCCCACTCGCGCAGATGATCCAGCAGATAGTCGAGCGAGAAAACGTGGCGGGAGTTGTCGGCCTTGCGACGGAAGATCACGCGCGACCACCCACGCATCCCCGTGGGCGTATACCACTCGCCATCCATGTGCAGCTTGTCGCCCGAGATCGCCCGGATCAGCACGCGCTCGTACTGCGAGCGGGGAAGAACCCTCTCGGGGAAAAGGTTGTCCCACGTGCACAGCCTCCCGACGTCCTCGTAACCCTGCGGGCGATCGTCCAGATCGAGTAGTGAAGGGGCGCGACCTTTCATCACCGAGCCGATCAGGCGCAGCGTGAAAGGATCCGAATATCGACGGATGTAAGGCCAGAAGTGTTTGGTGATGAGGCCGGCCATCTCTCTCAGAGAGAGGAAGCGACCGTCGGTGGTCGGCCACCTGTCGCGATCGATGTCGCAGGTGAAAGGATTCTCCGGGAAGCAGTCGAACCGCGCCAGCCATCCCTTGCGAGTGGTGTGCGGCATCGGATGGAATCCCCTGATGATGGGTATGTCCGTGTCATCGAGCACGCCGATCTCATAGCTCGGCCAGCGCATCACTTCGCGCACGATGCCAACGATCAGGGTGGCCGTCGCGATCATCAACGGCGCGTCCGGAGTGAAATCCGCGGTGACCTCGATGCGATCCCCGCGCGGCCTGACACCGATTCCGGTCGAGCGGCGATTCGCCGCTAGCAGCATCACGGGAACCGGGAGGATGTGCGCCAGCAGATACGACAGCTGCTCGACGGTCCTGGTGGAGCCCTGCTGGGCGCGCGGCAGCTCGAAGGAGATGTTGTAGTGTGCGCTGAAGCCGGCGAGCTGCACGTCGGCGTCGTGCGCCTGTTCCCAGGCATCAAGCTCCTGACGCACGAACAGGATCGCTTCCCAGAGCGAGCGGCCGGCGCGAGCAGCGCAGCCGCGCTCGATCTCAATTACCGGGGTTGCGACCTCGATGACACCGGTATCGAAGTAGACCGCGCCGCCGGTAGGGAGATGATACGATCTCCCCTTCCGGTGCATCATCTTCTCGCGAATGATTCGGCGCGGGCTGCCGAAGATGTCCTCCGGCTTCACCTGCACGCCATCCATGATCACGGCGAATTCGGCTTCCAGGCCGATCGCCGCGAGCTGAATCCGCTCGCGAGTCGATGACTTGTTCTCTGGTCCCTTCTTTTTCTTCCGCTGCGCCATTCTCACCTTCTACCCAAAAACCAGCCTCGATTTTCGATTGATCCTGCAACGAGTACGTCAACTTTTCACATCCCGCGGCACCGACAGCACATAACCCAGGTCCAAATGCAGGTGGTCCTCCGCGTAGCCGGTCGGAGCGCCATACGGACGTGTCCAGATTCCCGGCAGCGTCTCTCTCGCGATCAGGCTGAACCGCTCGATCGAGCTCCTGTTGTCCAGATAGGTGTCGCCAATACGATAGATGTTGGCGGCGGTCCCCCAGGAGTGGGGAGTGGCGTTCTTGGAGAACCGATGGGACGGGGAGCGATAACCCCCATTTGCCGAGATGTGGACCAGGGTCCCGACGGCCTCCCGGAACCTCTCCAGGCACACTGCCAACAGGGTTATTGCGCACGGAACGTACCGGGGAAATGTCCTGAGGGGCGGGGCCTCCCGGACGTCGACCTGGATGAACTCCCAAAGCAGGAAATGCGAGGCCAACTCGATTTTCATGGCCGAATCCCAGGAAGGGACTTCATAAAAATAGCGCGGAAGCTGCCTCGAGCGCCCCGTCGCGTCCTTCCACTCTTCGCCAGGTCTCAGCGCCTTCCTGTACTCGGGCGGAAGAGTAAGCCCGTCAACGACCCGAAGCGGGAAATTGGGCGATTCGTTCAGGCCGGCATTGCTGGCAAAGACTGCTGAAGAGCTCATTCGTCGACCGGGCCCCGGGTTAGAAACTCATATATGGTATGCGAGATCGCGGCGATGGTCCGCGACCGCCCCGAGCCGCTGGGATCCCACTCGGTCAGGATCACGAGCACGTAGGGCTTTCTCTTCGGTAGATACACCACGCCCGCGTCGTGCGCTACAGTAGAGATCTCTCCCGTCTTGTGCGCGACCCGCGCGCCTTTGGGGAGCCGGGCCGGAATTCCCTGATTGAACTCCTGGCCATGAAGAATGTCCATCATCCGACGCGACAGCGCCGGTGAGAAGGCCTTTCCTTCCGACAACAGCACCAGAATTCGAAGGAGCCCTTCGGCAGTCACATTGTTGTTGATGCCTTTCTCGAAAGCCAACTCGTCCTCGACGCCGCGCTTGAGCTCGATCCCGTCGTCGACATCAAGCTCCTTCAGTGTCCGATTGACCGAGTCAGGACCGATCACGCCGAGCAGCAGATTGGTAGCCAGGTTGCTGCTGGTGGTGATCATGTGATAGGCGAGCTCGTCGACGCGCATCATCTTGCCGATTGCGTTGTGCACGCCAGAATTCGCATCGCGACCCGATTCGACGCGGAACGGGATGTTCTCGACTACGCTCAGAAACCGATTGCGCACGTGCACCCGCGAATGCGGCAGCAGGTCGCCTCGATCTATGGCGGCGAACACGCCCAGCAGGATGGGGACCTTGATCGTGCTCGCGGCGTGGAACCACCGGTCGGCCTTGTAGTGCAGCTCGAGTCCGGTTTCGGCGTCGTGGAGAGCCACCGCGATCGCTCTGGCGCCCGACTCTTTCTCGATGCTCTCGATCTGCGTTCGCAGCGCGCGCTCCCGAGTCGCCGCCGGAGTCTCCGTCTTCGTCATTCCGACGGTCAGGAGTAGGCTACGCGGGGATCCGCTTTGGCGTAGGCGAGATCGGTAAGGAGATTTACCAGCACGAAGACGACGCTCAGAAACAACACCGAGCCTTGAATCGCGGGGAGGTCGCGACGAGTAATTGCAGTGACCACGTAGCGACCGAGTCCCGGCCAGCTGAAAATGGTCTCCGTGAGAATGCTGCCGGTGAGGTAGTACCCGAAGTCGAGTCCGAGCACCGTGATAATGGGAATCAACGCATTGCGAAGCGCGTGTCTGACTACGACTGCGCGCTCTTTCAGTCCCTTGGCGCGCGCGGTGCGAACGAAGTCGCCGCCCAGCACGTCGAGCATGGCGGACCTCGTCACCCGGGCCAGGAAGGCGATCGAGCGCGAGCCAAGCGCGAAAGCAGGAAGAATCAGGTACTTGATGCCTCCGTAACCGGACGGGGGGAGCCACTTCAGAATCACGGCGAATACGAGAATGAGAATCAGTCCGACCCAGTACACCGGAAACGAGATTCCGAGATAGGCGAACCCAAGGCCCAGCCGATCGAACCAGCCGCCGGGATTCCGCGCGCTCAGCACGCCGAGGGTGATGCCGAGCACCGATGCGAGAAGCATCGCTGAGCCGGCGAGAAGGAGGGTCTTGGGAAACCGCTCGCGGATATCCTTGATGATCGGGCGCTGGGTGATGTACGAGTTTCCCAGATCGCCTCGGAGGACGCCGCCGGTATAAAGTGTAAACTGCTTCAGCAAAGGCTCGTCGAGGTGCAGCTCTTTTCTCAGCCGCGCGATCGTCTCGGGGTCGGCTCTCTCCCCAACCATCTCCTGCACAACGTCTCCGGGCGCCACGTTGAGCAGCAGAAACACGACCACCAGCACTCCGAACAGCGTCGGAATCGAGAGGGCAAGCCTCCGAACTATGAAAGACAGCACTCCTTTATTTGCTGATGGTCACATCGGTCCACCGTTGACCGTTGAAGACGGCCGGGACGGTGAAGCCTTTGATCCACGGCTGCACCGCGTACATGTCCTTGTAGAAGAACAGGTAGATCATTGGAGCATCATTGAACTGGATCTGGTCGGCCTGGGTGTAGAGAGCATTGCGCTTTGATTCGTCCTGCTCGCGGTGGGCCTGGTCCACCAGCGCGTCGTATTTCGGATTGGAGTAGAACGAGACGTTGCCACCGACTCCCTTGTTCTTGGTGTGCAGCAACGGATACAGGAAGTTCTCGGCGTCCGGATAGTCGGCCCACCATTCCTTTAGCGCGAGATCGGTTTGGCCTTTGCGGGCAGCTTCGCGCATCGACGATGCGTCGCGCTGCACGATCTTGGCGCGGATCCCTGCCTGCGCGAGGTTGGCCTGAATCGTCTGCGACAGACGTGGAGACTGGTCGGTGGTCGCAGCCCACAGCTCGACGTCGATCCCATTCGGATGGCCAGCGGCGGCGAGGAGCTGTTTTGCCTTGGCGACGTCGTACGAATATGCCTTGCGGTTCTGGTCGTAGCCGCCGAGGATCGGAGGAATGGCGCCGTTTGCGACCGCCCCGCGTCCGGCCATCACCTGGCTCAGCGTAGTGGGGACATCGACGGCATAGTTGAGAGCCTGTCTCACGCGCACATCCGACAGAGGACCGCGGGTGGTGTTGATTGCGACGTACCAGAAGCGAAGCGCCGGAGCAGACGTGAGCAGAGTCTTCTTCTTCGGGTCCACCTGCCAGGACTTGCCTGCTTCGTCGGGCACGTTCAGCACGTCCACGTTTCCCGCCTCGAACTCGGCGGTGGCGGTGCTGGCCTCGGGGATGATCCGCGCCATCAGAGAGTCGGTCTTCGGCGGGCCGTCGAAGTAATCCGGATTCTTGGCGAAGCGCAGATAGTCGTCGTGTCTCCATTCGACGAACTTCCACGGACCCGTGCCGATCGGTTTCTGCCCGAAGTCGGCAGGCGGATTGTCGGGGACGACCGACGTCACCGGCATCGCCAGGAGCTTCGGGAAGATCGAGAACGGCTCCTTGAGCGTGATCACGACTGTCGAGTCGTTTGGCGCAGTGAGCCCCGAGATCGTCGTTGCCTTGCCGGCGGCGTAGTCTTCGGCGCCTTTGATCGGGTACAGCGGCCAGCCGCGTCCGCCCTTTGTCTTCGGATCCAGAACGCGCTGGAAGGAGTTGACGACGTGGTTAGCCGAGAATGGCCGGCCGTCGTGGAACTTGACGCCGCTGTGGAGGTGGAAAGTGTAGGTGATTCCGTCGGGACTGACCTCCCAGGACTTGGCGAGTCCGGGGACCACTTTCGCGTCGGGAGTGAAGCGGGTCAGTCCATCGAAGACATACGCGACGGCGCGGCCTGTCGGCACATCGGTAGAGAGCGCGGGATCGAGGGATCGCGGATCGTAGGTATCACGCGAGTCTACGATCGTCTTACGAAGAGGGGCTGATTCACCACCGCCACCACAGGCGAGGATGGCGGGTAACGCGAGGAGAAGAAGTCGCCGCATACGAGAGCTCT